>NZ_LWBL02000073.1 GCF_001644195.2 Bacillus marinisedimentorum
CCGAACGGCGCCAAACCACCCAAAATCAGCGCGCTAACGCCTGCATTCATCGTCAATCTTTAGAAACAAGGCCTAAACCTGCCTGCGCTAACAGAGAACTGGCCCGGCAATCTCAACTAAACAGGTCCGTTTAGCTTCAAAACTATACGCTTTACAATTTTGCAGTTTTAACAAGTCCATAAAAAACCTGTTGACGGTACAAGCCGCAAGTTGTTATAATCTGATTTAACTGAAATTACAAAATAATAGCTCTTATCCAGAGAGGTGGAGGGAATAGGCCCGATGAAACCCGGCAACCATCAAGTTCGCTTGATAAGGTGCCAAGTCCTACAGGTGATGGAACCTGAGAGATAAGGGAGGATCGTGCAAGCAAAGCCTCTTCTTACCGAAGAGGCTTTTTTTGTTCACGCAACTCCCGTAGAGGCCGAACGAATAATTCAGAAGAGGGAGTGGAGTGAATATGAGTACAGTAAATGTAGCTTTATTAGGACTGGGAACAGTGGGAACTGGCGTTTATGAAACGATTAAATCACATGAGGAGCAGCTTCAAGGGGTAATCGGGAAAAAGGTCAGCGTACAGGCGGTGCTCATTAAAGATGCATCAAAAAAACGTGATGTTGCCGGAGATGTGCTCGTTACGGACCGGTTTGAAGAAATTTTGGAACTGGGTACGATTGAGGTTGTTCTGGAAGCCACCGGCGGCCTGGAACCGGCGTTCACTTATTTGAAACAGGCACTCCAGAAAGGCTGCCATGTGATAACGGCAAACAAGGAAATGTATGCTTATCACGGTGAAGAACTTGAGATGATTGCCGCACAGCATGCGGTTTCCGTACGATTCGAGGCGACTGTAGCCGGAGGGGTGCCGATCATCCAAACGCTTCAGCACCTGGTCAATGTGAATCGGGTAAAAAAGATCCAGGGTATCCTTAACGGTACATCGAATTTCATCCTGACAACGATGAGGGAGGAGGGGCTGCCGTTTTCTGAAGCGCTGAAAATGGCACAGCACCTTGGATATGCAGAAGCTGATCCGACAAATGACATCGAAGGCTATGATGCTTTTTATAAGCTGATGATTTTAAGCAGGGTGTCGTACGGTATGCAGCCCGTCTGGAATGCAGTAGATCGTTCCGGAATTTCATTCATTACAAGTGAACAAATCCGGCTCGCTTCTGAAGTCGGGCTGAGATTTAAGCATATTGCGGAAATTGAATACGGGCCAGATGGTTTGAAAGGAACGGTGAAACCTGTATTGGTTGCAGATACGCATCCGTTTTATCATATCGAAGGTGTTGACAACGCGATCAATATCGAAGGTGACATCGTAGGGAACATCACGCTGCAGGGACCTGGAGCAGGAAAATTGCCGACAGCAAGTGCGATGATTGAGGATCTCGTCCAGGTGGTGAAAAACCGCCAGCCAATCACCGGCCCGCTTCATAGAGAGGTACCTGCTCATGCAGGCGGTGATGACTATCCGACATGGCTTTTGTTCAGTGAACATGGCTTTTCACATAAAGATCTGGCCGGCTTTAAATCGGCAAGCCTGCTGCATGAAAAGGCTGTAATTGTAAAGGCGGAAGCCGGGAAGCTGGAATCCTATTTTTCCGCAGCCAGGCCAGTCGCCGCTTATGCTGTCGAGGGCAATATCGCGCTTGAATCCCTGCCGCTTGCCAGCGGACTGCATTATAACTAAATACCATGATGACGAAAGGCCTTCCTGCAATGGGGAAGGCCTGTTTGCTGTGCTCATGTTAGTGTTATGTTCATGGAGAAATCAATTTCAAGCCGATTACTGAACATATGATCAGGCTAATGAAGAAAAGCCTCTTCCAGTTTCTTGATTCTCCAAATGCAGCCATTCCCAGAAGTGCGCTTCCGGCTGTTCCGATTCCGGTCCAAACAGCATACGCCGTTCCCATTGGGATGGTTTCCATCGCTTTTGATAGAAACAAGAAACTTAATAAAAATCCTGCCAGCAAAACGGAGTAAGAGGAAACACTTCTCTTGCTGTTAACAAGATTGATACCCAGTACACCGATTACTTCAAACATGCCTCCGATGATGAGAAAAAGCCAGTTCAACTGCTTTCAACCCCTTTCTCATCAGTTTGATCCGTGACAGTCTTCAAGCCGATGATTCCAATCAGGAGTACTGCCAGCAGGACCATCCTGATCCAGTTGAGGGGTTCATTGAAAAAGATGATTTCAGAAAAAACAGCGCCGACTGTCCCAATTCCGGTGAAAATGGCATAAACCGTTCCAGTCGGCAATTTGCTGGATGCCGCCATAAGGAAATAAAAACTGGCGTAAATCGCTATTGCGGTTGCGGACCATGCCAGCAAGCCGGAAGCATGTTTTAGCCCGATGACCCACATAACTTCAAAAATTCCGGCAAGCAGCACGAGCATCCAGTGGTTATTTTTCATGTGTCCGTTCAACTCCTGTAACATCTGTTCCTTCATTTAAAACAGTTTTCATTATACGCTATTTTGGCTTTGCGCGGCAAACGCAAGCGTATCCGAATTATTTATCTCTTTTCATATTCCCCTGTTGATCAAATTCGGCATGAAGGGCTTTATACAGTGAATAACACATTAAAAACAGAATCAGGGTAAATGGAACTGCCGCGACAAGGGACGCAGTTTCAAGGCCCTGGAGTCCGCTTGCACTTAGGAGCACAATCGCAATCGCTGCCTGGAGCACGCCCCAGATGATTTTGACTGGGTTACTCGGTGTCAGTTTCCCGCGCGACGTCATCATAGCAAGCACATACGTAGCTGAATCGGCTGATGTTGTAAGAAACGTGAAAATCAGAATGATTGTCACAATCGAAATGACCATGCTCATAGAAAAATTAGAAATGGTTTCAAAAAGAGCCGCGGGCACATTCCCGTCGACTGCCTGGGCAATATCCTGCCCTTGGAAAATATCCAGATGGAGCGCTGTTCCACCAAATACAGCCATCCACAGCATGGCAATAGCCGGCGGTACGAACATGGCAGCAAATATATACTCGCGAATCGTCCGGCCTCTGGATACACGTGCCACAAAAGAACCTACATATGGAGACCAGGCGATTGCCCATGCCCAGTAAAATAATGTCCATTCGCTGAGCCATTTGTTTTCATCCTGGTACGGTTTGAAATTGAAGCTCATCTCGAAAAAGTTTTGCATATAGTCACCTATTCCAAGCGCAAACACTTTCAAGATAAAAAAAGTGGGCCCGATAAACACGAAAAGGAGCATCAGCAGGCCTGCAATGGAAAGATTGGCTATACTCAAATACCGGATGCCTTTACTCAAACCGGTTGTTGTCGATGTGAGGTACATGGCAAGAAGTACGCCCATGATCATAATTTGGATGAACATGTTTTCCGGCATGCCGAATACTTCTTTCAGGCCTCCGTTTACTTGCAGTACACCGAGCCCAAGAGAGGTCGCCACTCCGATCGCTGTGGCGATGACTGCAAGAATATCAATGGCTGTTCTTACCGCCGGATATTTGCCTACACCAAAAACAGGGTCCATAAATGTGCTGATCAAAGCCGGTTTTTTCTTTCGGAACTGAAAATACGCAAGCGCAAGGCCGACAGTGGAGAAAACCGCCCACTGACTGATTCCCCAGTGGAAGAAGGAATATTGCATTGCCGTTCTGGCTGCTTCAGGACTGAGTGAAACAATTTCATCACGCGGAGGCTTCAAAAAGTGCTGCATCGGTTCTGCAACGCCGAAAAACACAAGCCCAACGCCAAAACCTGCACTGAAAAGCATCCCGATCCAGGTGAAGAAGGAATACTTGGGTTCCGAATCGTTGTCACCAAGCTTGATATCTCCATACTTTGAAACGGCCAGGAAAAGACCAAATATAATTAAGAAAAAGACAGCAAACATATACAGCCAGCCAAAAGCCTCGACTGTAAAGCTGAATGCTGCCTCAGCCTGTTTTTTGAATTGTGCCGGAAGAACGGCTCCCCAGACTACAATAGCGGTTATAAAAATGGTTGATATCCAGAAAACATAATTTTTTTTAAAATGTCCAGTGATTTTGGATACTTCAACAATAGGACCTCCAATTTCACATGAAGAGTTTAGCTAGAAAGATTTTGCTATAGGTGGTAATTTCACTGAATTTAGATTTTAAAACGTATCCAATGAAAACAGGATATTGGCCTCGATAATTGAAGGATATTATAAGCCTATAGATGGATTTTGCCATGAAGATTGATACTGAATATGGCGGATGGAGGCGTCAAACAGTAAATACCTCTGATTGTCTGCCAGCTAAAGTGCTATCGAGCTTACCTTTTTCTCTTAGGGGAAAGTATGGGGCTTCCGAGTTCATTGATCAAGATGGCGGCAACAATTAATGTGATACCTGCCCATTGCCGCCCTGAAACCGATTCTGAAAGGAATACCATTGCTGTGATGATGGCAACCGGCAACTCAATCGAGCTGAGCATATTGGCGAGTCTGCCGGATATCAGGGGAGTTCCTGCCGCAAAGAACAAAGGCGGGATGACGGCTCCGACCAGCGCTATACCGGTTCCTATCAGCCATAATCGCCCATCTGAAAACCGAATATCGGGAATGTCCTGGAAGAAAATAATCAAGACAAGAATCGCGGAGCCGGAAACCATCAAGGCACTTCTTATAAGAGGGTGCGTACCGGCGGCAACCCGGCCGCTGGAAAAAATGAACCCCGCATACGATACTCCTGATAAGAGACCGAGTAACAGCCCTGCGGCCGGAAGCTCAAAAACTTCGCCACCCAATATATTGGAAGCAAAAAATACACCCGTTAAGGTGACGGCCATTGATATGTAGTTAATCCTATCAGGCCTTGCTTTACTGAAAATCCATTCATAAACCATGCCGATCCAGACGAACTGGAAGAGAAGAATGATTGCAAGGGATGCGGGTAAGTATTTCATTGCGCCGTAATAAAAAATACTTGTCAGGCCGACTGAAGTTCCTGTCAGGGCGGTTTTCATCACATTTTTTACATTTATCCCGCTGACATCCAGACCTTTGAGGAAGGTGAACATCCATAACAATGCCGTTGCCGTGAGCATCTGGGTAATATTGATTTGACCCAGTGAATAACCGTAACCAAACCCGGTTTTAACAAATATCGGTGTAAAGCCGAAGCTTGCAGCTCCGATTAAAACAAGAACCACACCTTTGGTTTTCAAGGATATCCCTCCTGAGCTGCTGAAACACTTACTGTCCCACTGTCATTCATTCAATTGCACCAACCTTAAATCATAAACAAACAGTCCAATTTACCATGAAATTGGACTGTTCGTCATCAAGTTCAATTCTTTATCCATGAAGCGGGACCTGTGGAGCGAAAGCTGTCTGCAGCCGGTTATTCCACTGGTTTTTCCGTTTCCTGCTTCTTTTTCCTTTTCAGCGCCTTTGGTTCCCTATGCCGCTTTCTTTCAGGGATTGGCTCTCTTTGCAGGGATTTAAAGAGTGACAATGCCATCATGATCAAAATCACCGTGAACGGCAATGCAGCGACAAGCGAGGCAGTCTGTAATCCTTCTAACCCGCTGCTGACGATCAGAACAGCTGCAATTGCAGCCTGGAGTATACCCCAGATGACTTTGACACCCATCGGCGGAATCAGCTGGCCGCGGGTTGTCATGATGCCGAGTACATATGTCGCCGAGTCAGCCGAAGTAACCAGGAATGTGAAAATCAAAGTAATGGCTATCACGGAAAGGATCATGCTCATCGGAAAATAACTGAATGTCTCAAAAAGGGCACTTGTCACATTTGCATCAACAGCCTGGGCAATATCAGTGCCGTGGAATAAATCCATGTTCAGTGCCGTGCCGCCAAAAATGGCCATCCACACAATTGCGATTGCCGGCGGGATAATCAGAACCCCGATGATGAATTCTCGTATCGTCCGCCCCCTTGAAACACGGGCAACGAATGAACCGACAAACGGGGACCAGGCAATAACCCATGCCCAGTAAAACAGCGTCCAGTCCCTGACCCAGCTGCCGCCTTCGTACGGCGTAAGACGGAAGCTCATCCCGACGAAGTTCTGAATATAATCACCGGTTCCAAGTGTCAAAGAATTCAGTATGAATACTGTCGGCCCGAGAAAGAAAAAGACAACCATCAACATAATGGCAAGAATCATATTCAGGTTACTTAAGTATTTGATGCCTTTGTCAAGCCCGGTCGTTGACGAGGTAAGGTAAAGGACCATCAGAATTCCGGTTACTACGATGTTCATAATCGGATTATTTGGAATGCCGAATACATGGTTCAGCCCGCCGTTTATTTGCAGGATTCCCATTCCGAGAGAAGTGGCCACACCGGTGACAGTGGCAATGACAGCTAGAACGTCAATCGTTGACCTAAGCGTGGTATGATTGCCTTCACCGAGTAACGGATCAAGAGTGGAGCTGATTAAAGATTTTTTATGATGCCTGAACTGGAAGTAGCCGAGGGCAAGCCCCACGATTGTAAAGACGGACCACTGATGAATCCCCCAGTGGAAAAAAGAATAGCGCATGGCTGTCCGGGCTGCCTCTGCTGATTCAGGCGCAACCGTATCAAGCGGCGGCACGAGATAATGCTGCATAGGCTCAGCAACTCCCCAGAATACGAGCCCGACACCGAATCCGGCGCTGAACAGCATTCCGATCCATGTAAAGAAACTGTATTCCGGCCTGGACGAGTCCGGTCCAAGCCGAATTCTTCCAAACCTGCTTATAGCAAGGTAAAACAGGAAAATAACAAAGAAAAACACAGACATGAGATAAAACCAGCCGAACGACTTTGTTGTGAAGTCGTAGACGATACCGGCATTATCGGCTAAAGATCCCGGTGAAAAAGCTCCCCATAGAACAAACAGGAAGATAAACACCGCTGATATCCAGAAAACGGGATTTGTTTTGCTGGACGTTTCATTCTGTTCATTGTCACTGGCATTACTCATTCACTAGCACCTCCGAAAATCTGAACTGCGTTTATAAATTATGTATAGTACGGGTGTAAATGCAGGCAACTTTCTTTTTCCCGGGCCTGCACTATACCATTTCGAACCGTGTCCAAAAAATCAAACGGTAATCTATCATCTGTTTTCCATACCCGGACACTCAAATGCCTAAACAATTCTAACTAGAACGTCACACCGTGTCGAATGAAAGGAAAATTATGAAAGTAAAAGTGAAGCTGAACCGCAGCACATCATTAGTTCGTCAATTCCTATAATTTTTTGACGGAAGAATTTGTTTTTATGGATTAGGCTCGGCTAAGGATGAAACAATACTATATGTCCGTTTAACTGCATGGCTGTGCATGGTAAGATAAAATAAGATTAGAGAACGTGTATTGTAACTTATCAAGCTGTTGAAATAGTCTTTGATTTCAGCGTTAATCAAAAAGAGAGACGGCTGGGGGGACATTCGCTATGAAGCAATATTCGGAAATACTTACAAATATCAAAAACTGGGTGAATGAGGCAGGAGAAGAACTTCTTGAAGGTCTTGAACGCACCATTGAAATCAATGAAAAGTCTTCTTCTATCGATCTTGTGACCGAAATGGATATCTGGGCCGAAAAGTTCCTGCTCGGCAAAATAGGGGAGCACTATCCCGGACACGCAGTTGTGACAGAGGAAGGCGGTACAGTAGAGGTCGTGAGCGGAAGTGAATACGAGTGGATCATTGATCCGATTGACGGGACAACCAACTATGCTCATGGCTTTCCGATGTTCTGCATTTCCATAGGGGTCAAGCATCACGGGGAAACGGTCATCGGCGTAGTGTATGCACCGGGACTCGGGGAATTGTACGAAGCAGTAAAAGGTAAAGGGTCCTATTTAAATGGTAAGCCGCTCGTCGTTTCAAGACGGAAGAAATTAAGGCAGGCTGTCATTGCAACCGGGTTTCCGTATGACCGGGCGGAGCATCCTCAAAACAATGTCAATGAGTTCAGCAAGGTCGTGCTTGAAGTGGGAGGCATCCGCCGGACGGGAAGCGCTGCCCTTGACTTGTGCCAGGTGGCTGCAGGCCGGTTTGAAGGGTATTGGGAATTTAAACTGAAGCCGTGGGATGTTACGGCAGGGATATTGCTTGTTGAAGAAGCAGGCGGCCGTGTCAAAGTGGAACAGCAGGATACAGGCTTGCACGTACTTGCCGGAAACGATACGATATTCATTGAATTGGAGCGCCTGCTTGAAGCATAGTTTTACCGGTTTTGATGAGCCGGGTCTCAGGAGGGTTCAAACGCATTTTCCAGCCAGAGGCTGCTTAATGCATGATGAGAACAGGTTTGTTTTCTATCATGTGGACGGATATTCCGATACAGGAGGCGGAGGAATTGGAAAAAGTAGATTATAAGCAAGAAATGAAAGGTCTCTATGATGCGACAGAAGAAAACGTGCTGATTGAAGTGCCGGGTATGAATTTTGTCATGATTGACGGGGAAGGCAACCCGGATACTTCCGCAGTGTTTCAGCAAAGTGCCGACGCTCTTCAAGCCGTTTCTTATACGCTTAAATCGAAATCCAGAAATGTCGGCAAAGATTACGACATCATGCCGCTCGAAGCGTTATGGTACATGGGCAATATCCGCAACTTTTCCAGATTCAGAAAAGACAGTTGGAAATGGACACTTATGATTATGCAGCCAGACCACATCACTGCAAATATGATGAAAAAAGCTGCGGCTGAAGTTGCAGCAAAACAAGATCTCCCGCTCCTGGAAAGTTTGCGGTTTGAACGCTTCAACGAAGGGTTATCCGCCCAGGTCCTTTACAAAGGACCGTATAGTGAAGAACATGATACGATTATGAAACTTCATGATTTCATTAAAGCAGAAGGGTACGAACCAGTCGGAAAACATCATGAAATCTATTTAAGTAATCCGGAAAATACAGAACCTGCCGATTTAAAAACAATCATAAGGCAGCCGGTCGCACTTCATCCGGCCGCATCAGGTTATAATGTGTGATTGCAAAAAGCCCGCTTCTCCATGTAGGAAAGCGGGCTTTTTGTGTGAGGAATGAATATGAAAAAGGACTTGCTGTAGGTATCCATCACATTAGGCCGCTTGGACGTATGCGGGCGTTGGATCCTGTTGGTGAGCATGCTGGCGGACGGGAAGCCCTGCGGGAATGAAAGACTCTTAAAATGAGTGGATCAGCCTGGAATTGAAGGAAAACTGCTCAATAAACAGGTGGATGGATTGAAAGGCAGTCACTGCATCGGATCGTCGGGAGTGTTGACATAAATAACAACAGGTTCGCCTGCTTTTACCGGTCCTGGGCGTTCAACCGAACCGACAATGCCGCGGCGCCTTTTTGCAGCGGGGACGAAATTCCTAGTAAGCCCTCGATGTCCGGCAAACTGTTTCTGGATGACGGCGCCTGGCAGGGTACACGGTAAATTGATCGATTCACAGACAATTCCAGCGCCTGATGAAAACAAAATTCTCGATCCGGCCGGGAGCATCGTCAAGTCATTAATTCCTTTTAACAGCATATTGGCTCCAAGCCATTCAGGTTTGATTTCCGGTAAGTCAAGCTCTAGGGCAACCGCTTTCATCTCCTCGGCCGAAAGGATGCTGATTTGCCTGCGGTTAAGAATCTCCGTCCCTTTTGGGTACATCGGCTGCCGTACATCCGCAGGATAAGTTGTCCCAAAATGGCGGTCACCGCGTATCCCGCCAAATTCAAGCACTGTCTCTTCTATCCGGCGCGACACAAATGTATCCGGGTCATCCGCAATCAACAAAGCTTCCAAAACAGCTTCCACCTTCTTCACAAAATCGCCCCCTATTTCCCTGTCAAATATGTAATATTTTTAGCCGTTTCGATAAAATAACCAGATTAAATAAAAAAAGTGTAACACAGATTGCCTGGCAATTGCGAGGCAATTGCCAGGCAATGCAACAACCCGCTAAAAAAAAAGCTGCCCGCGCAGCCGGGCAGCTTGATCCATCAATCAATCGTTCCATTTATAATGCCAGAACCGCTCGGTGCCGATCCATTCCATGGCTTCTGGTTCCTGTGCTTTCAGGCGTTCGCCGATGGCATTGCGGAAGCCTTCTGCCTGGGAGCGGTGCGCCTGGATGGCAGCGATTTTTTTGTCTGCCGCTGCTGTAACATCCCTGACAATATCAGGTTCGCCCAGGTCTTCCAGTGTGTTTTTCGAAAAAGCCACACAATCGACCTGGGGGCGTTCTGCTTCCGGGATGCGTTCTGCCGCCCGGATGACAGCTGCTCCCATTGTGTCATGGTCAGGATGAACGCTGTAGCCTGGATAGAATGTCAAAATCAATGACGGCTTCACTTCATCGATCACTTCGGAAATTTTATCCGCAATTTCATCAAGGTCTTCAAACTCCATTGTTTTATCACGGTACCCGAGCATGCGCAAATCATCAATTCCGACCACTTTGACGGCTTCCATAAGCTCCTTTTTCCGTATATCCCGCAGTGTTTCACGGGTTGCAAACGGAGGATTTCCCATATTCCGTCCCATTTCGCCGAGCGTACCGCATACATATGTGACCGGCACTCCCATTTCCGCATACATCGATATTGTCCCTGAACAGGAAAACGCCTCATCATCCGGATGAGGAAAAGCGATCATTACATGTCTTTCTTTATCCATATCCATTCTGCCTCCTTACTCGAAAGGTGCCGGGTTGAGCTGCAGGGCAACCGCAAGTTTTCCATCTGCATCGTGTCCCGCAATGAGAATCCTGCCCTTTTCATCATTTTCCCAGTGGGTCAAGCCTTCAGCATAAACCCAGCCGATTTCCAATTTCAATCCGACGCGGTACGGTCCTTCACCAGCCACTTTCCCGCGCGAATATTGTATTTCAGCGTTTCTGATATATGCCCCGACATTCATTTTCGCTTCTCCGTGGTGTGTAGCATAGGCACCATTGGTTGTTTCAAGGTGCAAATAAAGTCGCTGTCCGGTTAAATGATCTATGGCGATCTGCAGGTCACTTTTATTGATCGGTTCCAACAAATTCTCCTCCTTTGCCAGCCAAAACATTGTCACGTTTTCTCATGTATGTATCTTACTAAAAAATACTCCGGATGTCTTGTTAAAGGAGTTGATCCGGCTGTGCCCATTTTGGGAGGAGATGCTTTGACAGCCTATACAATTCTTTTCCGGCAGGCATAGTCTAACCATAACGACGGGAAGGAGGAGAAAACATGGCTGGCAACAAAAATGTTTTCAACAACATCGAGAAAAAGAGCGGTGTGAACATGAGTGAAATCATGAAACTCGCCGATTCATTAAAAAATGCTGATTTCAGTGACGAAAAAACGGTGCGCAAAATTGTTCGGCGTGTCGGAAAAATCGCCAACCGCAATGTCAGCAAGGAGCAGGAAGATAAACTTGTCAAAGCAATCACGAGCGGGAAAGTGCCGAAGGATATCAACTCCCTGGCAAAAATGATGAAAAAGTAAATGGATATTTTGAGGCTGGGACATAACTAAACTACCCAACTCTATAGACGAATAATTTCATGTTAAGAAGCCATAAAGTAAAAAAATCCGAACTAATGCGAAATTCTATTTAGTGCTTCGCAACATAGTTCGGATTTTTCTTTGATTAAAATACGTTTGTCCCCGTCTCTTCCTCAAGTTTAGCGGATAATCGGCCTTTCTTCATCAGAAAAATAGTCTTCAAAAAACATGGTCTGGGATGTGAAGATGTTGGTTGGAAGGGCATCAAGCGGAAAAAAATCATTTCTCATTGATTCCTCGGTTTTTTCCTTCAACTCACCAACGAAATCCCGGCATGTGAAAATAATCTGCACCATATATACCTGGTCACCATTCGCGAATGTCTTGTCAAAATCTTTACCTGAATAAATTCCGAACAGTTCGAGTTTCCCGGGTTTGATTCCGGTTTCCTCAAACACTTCCCTTCTGGCAGTCTCCTGGACCGTTTCATTGAATTCCATAAAGCCGCCTGGTATCCCCCATTGGCCGTTATCAGCGCGCTGCTGAAGCAATAACCGGTTTTCATCGTCAAAAACAAATGCCCCGGCCACGACCATGATGACTTTCTCATGGCCGACCAGTGAGCGGATATGCGATATATAGTCCATTTTATTTCTCCTTTCTGCAGTTCAGCTGTACACCAGTCCTTTCAATATATCACTTTTTCCTCGATTTATTAGGGGAGTTTGTGCATTGGAACTTAAAAGTTCGTGCAGCTCACAAAAATAACCGCGTGCTCTGTTCGAATATCTGTTCGTCTGGTAAAATCGGGATACAGCATAAAAAGAAGGGGATCAGCCATGAAGGTCATTATTGCCGAAAAACCGGACCAGGGGATGGCGCTTGCCGCCCAGTTCAAACCGAAAAAGAGGGAAGGGTACGCTGAAATTCCGCCGCATGAGCTTTTCCCGGACGGAGCCTATGTGACATGGGCGGTCGGCCACTTATTTGAGCTGCTTGCACCGGATGAATACAACAAGGATTGGAAGCGATGGCGGAAAGAAACCCTGCCGATTGTCCCCGAGAGATTCAAATATAAAGTCATGAGATCGAAAGCCAAACAATTCAATATTATAAAAAAGCTTCTTGCCAAGCCGGAAGTGGATGAAATCATCATTGCCGGAGATGCCGGGCGTGAAGGTGAGCTGATTGTCAGGACAATCATTCATATGAGCGGTGCGAAGAAACCGATGAAGCGTCTGTGGATATCTTCTTTGACGCCGAAAGCGATCTACAGCGGATTTGCTTCGCTGCTTTCTGAGGAAGATACCCGGAACCTATATTATGAAGCCTACACAAGAGCCTGTGCCGACTGGCTTGTCGGCATGAATGCATCTCGGATATACACGCTCTTGCTAAAGGAAAAGGGCGTATCCGATGTGTTTTCGGCCGGCAGGGTCCAGACTCCGACACTTGCGCTCATCGTAAAGCGCGAGCAGGAAATTGCCGACTTCAAGTCGGAACCGTTCTGGGAAGTGACGGCTGAGTTCAATATGGAAGGAAAGCGGTACGAAGGAAAATGGCAGAAAGACGGTGACAGCCGCTTGAAAGATGCAAAGACAGCAGAAGCGGTTGCGGCGTTTTGCCGGGACAAGCCGGCAGAGGTCACCAGGGTGGAAAAAGAACGGAAAATATATCAGCCGCCTTATTTATTCAATTTATCGGCTCTGCAGGCGACTGCAAATAAGACGTTCAAGTTTTCTCCGAAGAAAACGCTCGATATTGCCCAGAAACTATATCAGAAAGGGATCCTCTCCTATCCGCGTTCCGATTCAAGTTTCGTTACGCGCGGAGAAGCAGAAACGTTTCCCGAAATACTTGGTAAGTTGTCGGGTTTCAGCCGGTACAACGACTTTTTTCCGTTGCCGTATCCTTCCATCATGGACAACAAGCGGTTTGTAAACGATAAAAAAGTGACGGATCACTATGCCATCATTCCGACCGAACAGGTGAAAGATCCGGAAAAGCTTCCGCCCGATGAGCAGAAAATCTATGACCTGGTCGTGCGAAGGCTGATTGCCGCTCACTATGATAATGCCATATTCGACTATACGTCCGTTAAAACGCTTGTGGATCAACGCGCCGAGTTTCTTTCGAAAGGGAAACAGCAAGTCCAGGCGGGCTGGCGTACGGTTATATTTGAAAAAGAATCAAGTAAAACCGGAAGCGATGAACAGCTGCTGCCTGCGCTTGAAGAGGCGGAACAGGGACACGTAACAGAAGTTGAGGTAAAAGAAAGCAAGACAAAACCGCTAAAACGATATACCGAAGGCCAGCTGATCACCCTCATGAAAACAGCAGGGAAGCTTCTTGAAGACACAGATCTTGAAAAAGTACTTGCGAAAACGGAAGGGCTCGGGACAGAGGCGACAAGAGCCGGCATCATCACCCTGTTGAAACAGCGTAAATATATTGAAATCAAAAAGAATCAGGTGTTTGCTACCGAAAAAGGTATTCTTCTGATTGAAGCGATTTCAAGCGATATCCTAACCTCACCGGAAATGACGGCGAAATGGGAACAACGGCTTGCGGAAATCGGCGAAGGAAAAGCGTCTGCCTCTGCATTTATGGAGCAGATCAAAAAACTGTCGAATAAAGTGATCAACGATGCCCTTGAAACATCGGATTCCTGGACATTTGGCGATATCGATCTTACAAGCATTCCTACCCAGCGGAAAGGGCGGGGCGGCAAAAAGACGGCGGGGGCATCCGAACCGATTGGCACGTGTAAGCGGTGCGGCGGCAAGGTCGTCGATAAGGGCTCCTTTTATGGATGTACAAGTTATCGTGATAACGGCTGCAAATTCACCATTTCCAAAAAGGTGCTTGGAAAAACGATCACTAAAAGCAATGCAGGCAAACTGCTCGCGATGGGAAGCACCAATCTCATAAAAGGATTCAAAAAAGGCGATAAAGTTTTCGATGCCTATTTGTCCTGGAATGAGCATGAAAAGAAAACAGAGTTTCGGTTTGATCCTGCCCCAGCTGAAAAGCAGGGGTGAAATAAAAGAAATTTCTTCCGGCGCTTTTCAAGCGTGTTGGAAGGAATTTACTTAAAAAAGACAGAATAGTAAGTAAATATAAAGGGGGGGGGAAGGTTTCATGAAAGATAACCAGTTTGCTGACTATGAGGAATTTTGGCCGTTTTATTTAAGCCAGCACAGTAAGCCGAAAACAAGAGCCTGGCATTTTGTCGGCACATCATGTGTCTTTTTATTTATCATTCTAGCTTTCGTGGTGGAATGGTGGCTTGTGTTTCTGGCACCTGTTGTGGCTTACGGACTGGCATGGTACAGTCATTTTTTAATTGAGGGCAATAGACCGGCGACTTTCGGACACCCTGTCTGGTCACTTCGCGCCGACTTCAGAATGTATTTTTATATCCTCAGCGGAAAAATAGGTGAAGAGCTGGATAAATATAAAATTTCCGCCTAAGCTGCCGTCAGGGCAGCTTTTTACCGTATTCGTATAAGCTGAAAGGAAGGAAGTCTTTTGATGCTGCGGCCACTATTAAGAATATGATTAAATGGAACGATGCCTCTGTCTTCGCCTGAGGAGAGCCAATCAGCGAGTTTTCTATAATGGCAGGAAAGCAGGAGGATTTACCTGTGTGTACGTCAGCACCTAAGGTCTTAAATATTGAATTCCTCCACAAAAATTCAGGCATTTATGCCTGAATTTTTCATGAAGTTGGCATCTGATGCCTTACTTAATTGTGACCCTTTGAAAAATTGATAGAAAGCAGTTGTGCCGTGTGGTACGATTTTACTATACATAGAAAATCGTACCAATGGAGACGGGGGAAGGGCAATGAAAAAAGGCAGCATGACCATCGCAAAAAAATACGGAGTGGTCTTTTACATCGTCCTGATTGTGTTTGCAGCCGTATGGCTGTTTGTCAGGATGCTGGCCGGCAATATCGTGACGGATATGAAAGAGCTGAACACCATGAATGAAAAAACGGTGACATTGAATGAAATCAGTTCATCATTCAAACAGAAGTATATGCTGATCAGCGATTACATAACTGAACCGCTGGATCGTACAGGTGAATTATATGCCAGCGAATCAAAGGAACTGCAGGAAAATCTTAATCAATTGCTCAAGAATGCAAAGGGCGAAGAAAAGGAGATATTGGAGACTGTCGGTGAGGGGAACAGTGAACTTGACACCCTTTTTAATGATGAAATTCAGCCGACGGTAAAAGATATCGCATCAGGGGGAAAAGCAGTAGATGCCTATTTGCAGCGGCAATTAGTGAAAAAGGCAGCAACAATTAGGGATTATAACGAGACGAAATTGGAAAAGCTGCTGGCATCTGTCAATGAAGGACGAAAAGAGACAATGGAGGCTTCCGAAGCAAAGGCCGAAGATGCACTTCTCTGGCTTTTTGCCGCCTTTGCCGCGACAATAGCGGTTTCGGTTTTATTAATGTACATTGTCGGGAGGCAAATCCGCCGGCGTCTTATGGCAGCAACCGGTGTTTGTAATGAACTGGCATCAGGAAACTTGAATGTGCAGAAGCTTAACGACAACTCCTCTGATGAAGCCGGTCAGATTGCACGTGCGATGGATGAGCTTGGTGACCAGCTTCGAGGGATGCTTCAGCAGGTGGCGGCTGCTGCAGGAGATGTGCAGGGCAGATCACTTTCCATGAGTGAGAATGTCGCCCAGACAAGTTCGGGAACACAACAGATAACCGCTGCGATTCAGGAGGTTGCCGGGGGAGCGGATCATTCGGTGCAGCTTTCTGAAATGATGAATGAGAGGGTAGGGTCCATTTTTTCGGAACTCTCATCGATGAAGGCAGCGATTGAAGCAACTTCAACGGGAGCCCAGATGAGTGCCAGCGAGGCGAATGAAGGCAAGCAATACCTTGGTAAAGTGACCAGGCAGATGAAAGTCATCGATGGAAAAGTGGAAGGTCTTTCTGTTGTGCTGGATTCATTGAATGATAAGACGAAAGAAATCCATACGATTTTGTCGGTTATTTCGGAAATTGCAGATCAAACGAACCTGCTGGCGCTAAATGCAGCAATCGAAGCAGCCCGGGCCGGTGAACACGGCCGCGGATTCGCGGTAGTAGCAGATGAAGTCCGGAAACTGGCAGAACAAACCTCAAAGGCAGTCAATACAATTAACGGTATTCTCGGAACGCTGAGACAAGAATCCGATGAAGCGGTCACTGTCATGAAAGAAAACCGTCGGGCTGTCGAGGAAGGCGACGAACTTGTCAGCCAGGCCGATGTCAAGTTTTCCGACATTCATACAAGCATCGGCAGTGTTAATGAAAAGGCTGCAGGTGTTCTCGATACGATCAATCAAATCCACAAGATGGTCGAATCCATCACTGAGCAAAGCCGGCAAATGGCTGACATTTCGAAACAGTATGCTTTGCATGTCGAGCAAATTGCAGCTTCGACCGAACAGCAGAGTGCCTCGATGAGTTCCGTGGAAGGAGCCGCTTCTGAATTGAAGCTTGTTGCCAGTCAGCTGAATGAAACAGCTGGTAAATTTAAGGTTTAGGCTATGGCAAAGGTTTTTGCTTTTATCACAAGTTGATTGCCTGTCAACGGAAGACTGGTCTAATGTGAATCCGGCCAATCATGAAATTCACCTGAAATAAGGCATCGGACAACTTCAGGATGGTCAAATTTTAAAGTGAAAGAATGAAGCCCTGTCGTACTGCAGACAGGGCTTTATTTCTTCGGGCTGTTTTTATTCGTGCAGAGGATTTTCCCGGGTGTTTCTAGAAATTAACGTGAGGGTTTTCCAGGGGAAGTTGGTATGAAACGGAAATCGGGAAGAAGAATGATAGAGTGCAGCAGGAAAAGGAGGATGTGACATGATTCAGGTTCTAGATGAAGCCCATCTGGAGGAAACGGTCCGTTTTCTGGCAGCATATAATGCAAAAGATGAGCATTATGTTGCTTGGCTCGAACAAACGAAAGTGCTCCTGGGACAACAGCTGGAAGATGCTTTGCGAGATAATGTCCCTATTCTTATATGCAAAGAGGCCGGAAAGATTTGCGGTTTTTTGGGTATATCCATATCCCGTGAACAGGGCATTGCCCGCCTGCTTGGTCCGGTTGTGAAGCCTGATTATTGGAACAATACTGTGCCGCTCTTGTGGAACGAGCTGGTGAAGCTTTTACCGGAAAGTGCAAAAGAGGTCCGTATCGCGTTTTACGGCGATAACACACAATGCAAAAAGTTTGCGGCTGACTACGGATTTGAGTTATATAATGCTGAAATGCAAATGATGTATCCCAAAACGAAAGAGCATGCTTTTTCAGAACCTGAGGCCGATATTATTCTCATTGATTTCCGCAATGAGGACCTGGAAGCGCTGAAAAAATTTCATCCGGAAGGCGCCTATTTTACAGTGAACGAAATGCTGTTGCGTTTAAATGAGAATAACCGGCTTGTCATGGCCTTTTCAGAAGGGAAGGCGGCGGGTTATGTATACTATGAGATGCTGCCTGAAGAAAAAGCGTGCGAGGTCTGTTTTGTCAATGTCGAAAGCAGCATGAGAGGCAAAGGAATCGGCACCAGGCTAATAGAGGGAGTCATCGAGGATTCATTCCTGCAGCCGGGAATCGATAGAGTCGACATTTCTGTCCGGCTGAAAAACCGAAAAGCCGCATCCCTCTACAGGCGGATGGGGTTTGAGGAAGAGAAGACAGTTTTTGCTTATCGGAAGGTACTGTCATTTCCATAATTAGCTGTATTATATAAAAAGCTGAACCGCAGCCGGCAGGGGCGGCGGATCAGCTTTTTTGTCCATTAGGCCCGGTTCTGTTCTTTTCTGGACTGTCGAATGAAAAACAGTTCATAGACCACTGGTGTGAAAATGAGTGTCAACAGGGTTGAAGAGGTAAGACCTCCGATTACGGTGATTGCAAGGCCTTTTGAAATCAAGGTTCCCGAAGATGTCGTAAAAGCGAGCGGCATTAAGGCGGCTACCGTAGCAAAGGCTGTCATCAAAATTGGACGCAGTCTTGTTTTGCCGGCTTCGATAAGCGCATCCCGGATGGTCATTCCCTTTTCATCGAGGTTCTGGCCAATCCGGTCGACAAGCACAATAGCATTTGTCGTTACAATGCCAATCAGCATCAACAGGCCGATCATCACACTGACAGACATCGGTTCACCGGCGATAAACAGGCCGACAAGTGAACCGATTGGCACAAAGAGGAGGGATGCAAGGATGACAAAAGGTATCCTCGCTTTTCCGAATGTAATCAGCATTGTGATATATACGAGGCCGATTGCGACGAGCATCGCAATGCCGAGCTGCTGAAATGTCTCCACCGTCTCATCGCTTCCCCCTCCGCCTTCAAATGACACGCCAGGCGGCAGCTCAATGTTTTCCTTCACACCGTTAATCACTTCACTTGATACCTGCTGGATATCATTCCCGCGTATCTGGGCTGAAACACGGGCGAATATTTTTCCGTCCAGCTTTTGAATGGATGTGTAGGTATCGATTTCTTGTACTTGAGCTGCTTCGGTGAGCGGGACTGGTCCTCTTGGGGTGAATAATACTGTGTCCTTCAACATCTGGATTGAATCGATTTTACTGTCATAGGAGAGCTGGACTTTCTGTTCCGTTCCATTGAGCTTGAGATCGCCAATGGTAACAGGTTTGGTCTGGTCCGAAATGGTGCCGAGGACCTGGTAACCGGAAAGTTCCAGTTTGCTGGCTTGTTCAGGATCAACTTCTACGATAATCTGCTTTTGCTTTTCGCTGAAATTATTGCTCACATACTTTAACTGTTCATGTTGTTTCAAATAAGCTTCCACTTTTTTGGCTGTTTCCTGCAAGGCTGGGAGGTCATTTGAAAAAAGGTCGATGTTCACATTGTTATTCGACGGGGGCCCGCCTGTCTGCAGTTCCTGGACACCTACTTGCGCCTCTGGATCAGCTGCTTCTGCAGTCTCTTTCATTTTGTTTTCCAGCTGTTTGATAAACGGCCCGATTTGTACATTATCTTCCAGGTTTATGAAATAGTTGGCCTGGTTTTCACGCTTCAACCCGGTCTGGAAGTCGCGTGTGCCCACACCAGCAGTGACTTCGTTTATCTCTTCCATATTTGTGAACATGTTTTCAAGTTCAAGTGATACTTCATTTGTACGTTCGAGAGAGGTGGCTGAAGGAAGCTTCACGCCTGCAACAAGCGTTTTTTGTTCTTCATTGGGAAGAAAGGTGAATCCAAGCGACGGCACCAGTGCACCGGCACCGCCCAGGAGCAGGATGGAAAGACCGATCACAATCCCTTTATGATTGAGGGCCCAGCGGATGCTCGACCCATAGAAACGCTGGAGTATGCCTTCCTTTTCTTCTTTCGGTACTTTTTTAAATGAAAATTTCGCCAGGATCGGAACGATACTAATAGCGACAAGCAGGGAAGCCAGAAGCGCAAAAACAATCGTCAAGGCGAAAGGAAGGAAAAATTCGCCAGTGATGCCGCCGACGAATCCAAGCGGCAGAAACACGACTACAGTTGTCAGAGTAGATGACGTGATCGCCTTCAGGATTTCTTTGGTGGATTCCTGAATCAAATCGTTTGTCATGCCCAGGGGAGATTTACGCACCCGCCTGAAGATATTTTCGATGACGACGATGCTATCGTCAACGACCCGTCCGACAGCGACAGCCATCCCGCCGAGTGTCATGATATTCAGCGATATATCCATCCAATATAAGAACATGGAAGCGACCAGGAGCGAGAGCGGAATGGAAATGATTGCAATGACTGTTGCCCTGATGTTGCGGAGAAACAGCAGTACCGCTATGGATGCAAACAGGGCGCCGAGCAGGCCTTCTTTTATGAGCGTTTCGACCGATTTTTCAATACTTTCAGCAGAATCGAAACCAACGGCAAAATCCACCTTATCCTTATAAGCATCAAGGATTTGCATGACTTGGCCGGCGACTGCGACGGTGTTGGCATCCTGTTTTTTCGTGATCGCCATCGAAAGTGATTCCTCTAAGTTAAATCGTGTCAGCTCGGGTTTGTCGGTCACCTTCTCAATTACTGCTATTTCTCCAAGACGGACAGATGGAGCTTCAGGGTTGAATTCAGATTTCAGCCGCAACTTTTTAAGATTTTCAATCGATTCGATGCTTTCTTCCACCCGGACTGGAATTTGCAGAGTTTCCGTACTGATGCTCCCAGCCGGGAAGGAGAGATATTTGCTGTTGATTTGCTCTTTGATCCTGGATAATGTCAGTCCGTATTGGAGCGCTTGCTCTTTATCTACGGTAACCTGTACAGCTTCCTCGGCGTATCCTCCCACTGACACACTATTGACGCCTGGAATTTTATTCAGTTCAGGGACAATCTCATTTTTGACCACTTCCTGGAGGCCGGTGTTCCCTTTGGCAAACAGTGAAATGTTGTAAATCGGAACAGTACCGAATGAAAAGCGATTGACTTCTGCAGAAGCATTATCAGGCAACCCGATTTCGTTTATGTAACGGTTCACCTGATTTTCAGCATCATCCATATCGGCGTTGAAAGGAAACTCGAGATTGATGATTGAGATGCTCTCAAAGGAAGTGCTCTGTACCTTTTTGATGCCGTCAATTCCTTCAAACTTTTCTTCAAGTTCAGAGGTGACCTGTTCATTGATATCCGCCGGGGACGCTCCCGGATAAATCACTTCCACCGATAACTGCGGAAACTCGATATTCGGCAGCAGATCAACTTTCAGACGGGAAAAAGAATAAATCCCGCCAACAACAAGAAGAAATGAAATTATAAAAACGGCAGCAGCATTCTTCAAACTGAACCTCGTAATAAAAGTCATCCAATCGATTCCTCATTTCATATTTGTATATATTTTGTATTTGTATATATTTTGTATAATTAAAATATAACTGTATGTTTATGGTAGCGTCAATTAAAATATATGCACTTTAACAAAATTTACGAGCGGCAAAAATTTTTAGAAGGAAAAGTTGCCAGGCAATTGCCTGGCAATTAGAAAAAAGAAAGCCGCCGATAAACGGCTGCTTTCAAAGTTGTGTAGGGAACATATGCCTCAGCTTCAGAAACTAGACAGACAGATTATTGAATTTGCCGGCATCGTTATTCTCCTGTTTTACATTCAAAAAAACGTTGATGACGAACAATAAGATTCCAAGAGATGTAACATTGGCGCCAAGTGCGATCAGCGGCTCTGCAGCCATTACCCCGCTTTCGATTGCGATGAGGGCACTCATGAATACCGGCAGGCCAAGATTGTGGAGCCAAAAATGCAGTTTCCCAAGCCTGCTTTCACCCGCGTCGGGGAAAAGATGGTAAATGACACCGGCAAGCGCCAGAGATGTCCAGCCCAACAGGTTAATATGGGTGTGCGATGGTGCATACTCGAACTTGTGGATTATCGACATAAACATCCCCATACCGACCAGGAAATACAAAACAGCCAACTTCATGAAACGAATCCCCACACAAATCCCCCTTCATCAACTAATAGAAATAAAAAAATAATTATAAGTATAGTACTTAGGGGCAAACAAAAATATACCAGAAGAACTATGTTCCTTTTAGTCAACCGTACAAAAAATAAGTGTTATAGATATTTGTAAGCAGGAAAAAATGCAAGGCAATTGCCTTGCATTCGCTGGCAGGTCAGGCCAGCAGGCCGCCGATTGCGTCGTCGGTTTCGTTTTTCAATGCTTGTTCTACGTGTGCTGCCAGGGTGTCGGCCAGTTTTTTTGAGTACAGGCCGCCGATTGCGTTGTATTCCATTGTTTCGGGGTTGAAGACAAGAAGTTCGACTGCCTGCCAGGGTTTGGTGCTGTCTGCCAGCAGAGTGATTTTCCATGATCTGCTTAGCGGAGGTTCGTCTGTTTTTTGGAAAACAGCCTCAACAAACATGCGGCCTTGATGGAAACGGATATCCGTAATCGCTGCCTGTTCAATTTTTAAATGCGGATCAATCAAACGGGAAGCCCCCTCTCGTGTGTTAACAATCATTGTTGACATGGGGGAGGCAGCTTATACAAAAAAGCTTGACCGGCAGGTGAAGCCGCACTAAAGTGAAAGATGGGCCCAAATAATGGAAATGAAACAGAAGACAGGGGAGGCTGGGGCCGTGAAGGCGGTTATTAAGACAGAAAGATTGTTATGGGTGTCTTTCACAGTGGATTTAATTAAAGCGGCAATGGCAGGTCGGAATGAGCTTGCGGCAAAGCTAGGCTATCATGTTGCGGAAGACTGGCCGCAACGGGATTTTGAAGATATTTTTCCGTTTCTTCTCCGGCAGAGGGAAGAGAATCCTGAATCTTCCGGCTGGAGCGGGCTTGTCATTCACCAGACCGCCGGAACTCTGATCGGAGATGCTGGATTTAAGGGGGTACCTGACCGGGGGGAAGTTGAAATCGGCTACAGCATAGTTCCTGCTTACCAGGGGAATGGATATGCAACAGAAATCACGAAGGCCCTCACCGAATTGGGACTGAATCAGCCGGGCGTCGAGCGGATCACTGCTGATTGCTTAAAAGACAACACGGCCTCAATCAGGGTTCTCGAAAAATCAGGATTCTACAGGGCGAAAGAAGCAGAGGACCTTATATACTGGAAAATGGAGGCTGGCAGCAATTCAGCCCGATAACAAAAAGCATTCCCGCGTCATACGGGAATGCTTCTTCTGGTTTTTCGACAAATTTGAAACCACAGTTTTATTCGTCTTGCGATCAGAATATGAGCGTCAGAATGAAACCGGATATACCTGCTAAGATGCCGTACAAAATTGCAGGTCCGAGTGTCTTCCTTATGATATCACCTTCGCGGCCGCTCAATCCTACAACCGCAGATGCAGCAACGACATTGTGCACACAGATCATGTTGCCTGCCGCCCCGCCGATTACTTGCTGAGCCAGGATGATATTAGGGTCAAGTCCTGTTTGCATGGCAACGCTGTACTGGATCGGAGAGAAGGTCAACGTCGAAACCGTTGCGCTTCCAGTGATGAAAGCGCCGAGTTCGCCAAGGAACGGAGCGACAAAGAACCACATTGACCCGAACGTCGCTGCCAGCGATTGAGCGATATACTGCGGCATGCTGATCAAATCATTTGCATTCATGCCGGAATTCGTGAAAACCTGTACGAGCGCAAGTGTCGATAGAAGTGACAGCGCAGCAGCTTCGATGGACTTGAGGGACTCCTTTGAAGCTTTCGTGAAATTATTAAATGATTTCCGCTGAACAATTACAGCCACTACGGCAGCAAGCACAAGAACAGTTCCAGGCGAATACAGCACCTGCCAGGCTGATGTGATGCCTTCGATGCCCAGAATGTTTGTCCAGCTTAAATCAACGTATGTCACTGTGAATTCTTTAACAGCAGGTACGATTCTGGTCAGCAAGAGCAATCCGACAACAACAAGATATGGACTCCATGCAGAAAGCAGGCTCATGTTGCCTGTCTCCGGTTTTACGGTATGACCTTCCGCCTCTGCGTCACGCCAGGTATCTTTTGGCAGCAGGAAGCCTTTTTTCGCTGTGAATGTCGCCACTGCCATTGCTGTGAGCGATCCTAGGATTGAAATGAACTCAGGACCGAACAGCGCCGCATACACGGCAGCAGGAACAGTGTAGCTGAGTCCTACGAGCAATGCCCATGGCAGCATGGCGAATGCACCGGAAAAGTCTTTTTTCTTGCCGAAAAACACAGTCAATACAAAAATGATCATGAATGGAACGAGTGTACCCGGCAAGAGGTCAATCAGCGTAACACGTTCGCTGATTTCCTTGAACATTGCAAGATCGGCGCCCTCAATGTTGCTTAATCCAACCAGGACAGGTGTACCTACTGCGCCAAACGATACAGCGGTACTGTCAGCGATCAAAGCGACTGTAGCAGCGGCGAGCGGAGTAAATCCGAGCGCGACCATGAGCGGGCCTGTTACTGCGGCAGGCGTACCGAATCCGGCAGCCCCTTCAATAAGAGAACCGAACAGGAATGCGACAATGACGGTCTGAACCCTCATGTCAGGTGAAATATTACTGAAGCCCCGGTTTATCCGGTCGACTGCACCGGTATGGCGGAGTGTGTTCAATAGGACGATTGCACCGAATAAAATGAGCAGGATTGTGACGGCCTTATGAAACCCTTGCAGGATTGAGGCCAATACAACTTTGGAATCGACACCCCAAACGGTAAGCGCTAACAAAATAACGATAATGGCACTAAAGAGCATTCCTCGTTTCGCTGGCATCCGCAGCAGCACCAAAAAGATGAAAGGTGCAATAATGGCACTTAAAGAAACTAACAACAACATGAAGATTTCCCCCTTTTACTTTTCCCATCAAACCGACTGCAACCATTCAGGCCTTACGGCAGCATAACTGGACAGGTGCGCTTGACTATGTAATAATGCATTTCGCCTGCTCCCATTCAATTGGGCTGTTTCTTATCAGATATGCTAAACACTTAAACATCTGATGACCTGAGTTTTTCATGTTTTACCTTAACCCGAAAATTGTTCCTTAATCAAGCGGAATTTTGAAATCGGTTTCAAAAATACGGCAAAAGTTTCACTATTTCGACACAAAGGGCGATCGGTAGAAAAGTGGCAGGATGGAAAGAAACCCTGTATTCTAAAAACAAACCGCTACCGAAGGGGGGACCCCAATGCTAATGCCTGAAATGGCCGGTAAAATCGTATATGAAGTACGAAAACTTATCGATGAACAAGTCCTGATAACTGATGTACACGGCATCATAATGGCCAGTACGGATAAGAGCCGGATCGGCAATTTTCATGAAGGGGCTAAAATTGCCAGCGAAAAAGAGGAAGTTCTTATTATCAGCAAGTCCGATGAATCACGGCTGAAAGGTGTGAAGGCAGGCATGAATCTTCCGGTGTTTTTTAACGGCAGCGTCATCGGGGTCATCGGGATTACCGGTGAGCCGGGAAAAGTGACGCCGTATGGGGAACTTGTCCGGAAGATGACTGAACTATTGCTCCAGGAAAATTATTATTATGAACAAATCGACTGGCGGGCACGGACACTAGAGGCGTATGTTTTTGACTGGATCCAGCAGCGTGACGCTTCTTCATCTTTTTACAACCGCGGTGAATTTCTTGGAATCGACCTGGAAAAAGATCGGGCCTGCGTACTCATCAAAATTCCACAGGATGAACAGTTAATGGACCGAAATTTCTGGAGCTTTGTGACCAGGTGGCTTGAGCAGGCACCTGATGATGTGCTTGTGAGGTGGGGGACTGATCGGTTTGTCTTTTTAAAAGAGGCCGACCCGTCGAGTCCGTTTAGGAAAAATGCACTCCGTGATTCCCTTGTCAAACTGCAGCGCTTGATCTATGAACGTTTCGGCGTTTTGATAACAGCGGGCGTGGGGTCTGTTTCCAGGTCGTCAGAAATGCGGAAATCTTTTACGCAGGCAGAGCGGGCTCTTGCAGTTGCAGAAGAAAAGGGGACAATCATCTTTGAAGAAGAGCTTCAGCTGGAAATCGTGCTTCAGGACATTACTTCAGACAGCCGGGAAGTATTCCTCAAACGCACAATCAAACCGCTCCTGTGTGAATTGGAGCTGCTGGATACATTGAAAGCTTTTTTTGAACAGGACCAGTCGCTGAAAAAAACAGCCTCTGCACAGCATATCCATATCAACACACTACATTACAGGCTGAAGCGCATCGAAGAGGTGACAGGACTGAATCCAAGGAGGTCCAAAGATTTTGTCACACTTTATATAGCTATGCTTCTATTGGATGAATAAACAAGGATTACCTGCTGAAAACGATTTCTTTTCGTATAATCATACATAGATACCCCCCTTTGTCTTCTTTTATCATGGAAGTAGACCAAAGGGGGTATTTTTTTATGATTTCCAGCCAGGCCAAAGATGCGTTCATTTCGATTGTCGGAAAAGAGAATTATAACGACTCAAATGTGAGCCGCCTTGTATATTCGTATGATTCAACTCCTCAGTATCAGGCCATGCCTGATGCCGTCATTTCTCCGCGTTCGACAGAAGAAGTATCAAGTGTAGTTAAGGTGTGCAATGAATACGGCATCCCTGTCGTACCGCGCGGTTCAGGAACCAACTTGAGTGCTGGAACCACTCCGACCGAAGGAGGAGTCGTCCTTCTCTTTAAACATATGAACAAAATCCTGGAGATTGATGAAGAAAACTTGACTGTGACGGTGCAGCCCGGCGCTGTGACGCTTGACATCATCAATGCTGTCGAGCCGAAAGGGTTATTTTACCCTCCGGATCCAGGCTCGATGAAAATTTCGACGATCGGCGGCAATATCAGTGAGAACTCGGGCGGACTGCGCGGATTGAAGTACGGTGTTACGCGCGATTATGTGATCGGCCTGGAAATTGTCATGCCGAACGGGGACATCATCCGTACCGGCGGAAAACTGGCCAAAGATGTCGCCGGGTACGATTTGACAAGGTTGTTCGTCGGTTCTGAGGGAACGCTCGGCGTCGTGACAGAAGCGATATTGAAGCTGATCCCGATGCCGGAGACGAAAAAAACGGTGCTTGCCCTTTATCAGGATATCGATGCGGCAGCACGCACGGTTTCCAAAATCATATCTTCTAAAATCATTCCGGCCACACTCGAATTCCTCGACCAGCCGACACTGGAAGTTGTTGAAGATTATGTCCAGATCGGGCTTCCGACTGATGTTGAAGCAGTGCTGCTGATTGAGCAGGACGGCCCGCCGGAAGTGGTTGACAGGGACATAGAAAAAATTGCGGAGATCTGCAGGCTTGAACACGCTTCATCCGTCCAGCTGGCGAAGACACCGGAAGAGGCTGCGAGCCTGACGACAGCGAGGCGTTACGCACTGTCGGCGCTTGCGAGGCTGAAGCCGACCACAATCCTTGAAGATGCGACTGTTCCGCGGTCCGAGGTAGCCAATATGGTGAAGGCGATCAATGAAATCGCCCGGAAATACGATTTAAAAATTTGCACATTCGGCCATGCAGGAGACGGCAACTTGCATCCGACCTGTCCAACCGATGAACGGAACAAAGACGAAATCCACCGCGTAGAACAGGCATTCGCCGAGATTTTTGAAAAGGCGATCGAACTCGGCGGCACAATTACCGGTGAACACGGTGTCGGCATGATGAAGGCCCCTTATCTCGAATTGAAGCTTGGTGAAACAGGCATAGCCGCGATGAAATCGGTCAAACAGGCATTTGATCCGAATAACATAATGAATCCGGGCAAAATGTTTGCGAAAAATGAACGGAAACGGGTGGTGGTGACAAATTGAACAGCACAGAACAGCTTAAGATCCAGACAGGTTTCCAGGAAAAAATGAATGAAGATGAATTGCTCAATTGCATGCGCTGCGGATTTTGCCTGCCATCCTGCCCGACATATATCGAATCAGGCTATGATGAGGCCCATTCACCGCGCGGACGGATTGCCGTCATGCGTGCGCTCGTCGACGGAAAGATCGAGCCGGATGAAGACGTTGAGAAATCGCTTGATTTATGCCTCGGCTGCCGGGCCTGTGAAACGGTTTGCCCTTCCGGCGTCAATTACGGCCAGCTGCTGGAACAGGCCCGTGACATCATCAATCAGAATAAAACGTTTTCTGTACCGGTTAAAACGCTGCGGAACGTCGTATTCAATCAGCTTTTCCCATATCAGAACCGGATGCGGGCATTCAGCGGACTGCTGTCCTTTTACCAGCACTCCGGCGTCCAGAAGCTCGCGCAGAAAACCGGCATACTGAACATCCTGCCTGACAACCTGTCGACAATGGAAAAAGTGCTTCCGAAGGTCCCGTCATACCGGAAACTGAAAGACCGGCCTGAGCATCTGCCGGCTCTCGCACCGCAGAAGAAAAAGGTTGCGTTCTTCACCGGCTGCCTGATGGATACCATATTTATTGAAACGAACAACCGGACGATGAAGCTGCTCCAACTGGCAGGGAGCGAAGTCGTCATTCCGAATACGCAAAATTGCTGCGGCGCCCTTCACGGCCACAGCGGCGAAAAAGATAAGTCGAAGGAACTTGCGAAACGGAACATAGCCGCTTTTGAGCAGACGGATGCAGATTATATTGTCACGAATGCCGGAGGCTGCGGTGCGTTTCTGGTTGATTACGATCATTTGCTTGCGGGTGACCCTGAGTGGGCCGAACGGGCGGAACGTTTTGCTGGCAAAATCCGCGATATATCCAACGTTTTGATGGAACTTGGCTTCTTTGAAAAAGAACTGAAGATTGACCGGCAGATTGTGACATATCAGGATTCCTGCCACTTGAGGAATGTCCAGAAGACCTTCGCGGAACCGCGCGCTCTCATTCAAGCTATCAACGGTGCTGAATATGTGGAAATGGAAAAGGCCGACAGCTGCTGCGGTTCAGCCGGCATATATAATATTGTAAATGAAGAGATGTCTATGAAGATTCTTGACCGGAAAATGATAAACACGAAGGCGACGAAAGCGAAGACCGTCGTCACTGCCAATCCGGGCTGCCTGCTGCAAATGAAGCTGGGCATCGAAAGGGAAGGGCTCAAAGACGAAATGAGGGCCGTCCACATTGTCGATCTTTTAATAGAAGCGGTTGAAGGAAGCAACAGTGAAGCGACAGTTTCATAATTAGAATGGAAATAGCTTTTTTAAGACAGCTAACTTGCAAGCCGGGTATATTGATATATCCGGCTTGCCGTTTTGTGTTAAAGCGATTTGCCAGTCAGGCTGTGTTATAAAAATATCAAGAATATTTCTTAATGAAGGCAATGCAGCCTTCTGCAATGGCTGATTGATCGTTATCAAGCGTTGCCACGTGATAACTTTCCGGCAGGTCGATGATTTCCTTTTCTTTCGATTCGATTTCATTATAGATCATACTGGAATTAAGCGGAGGTACGACATGATCTTCAACAGAACGGTAAATCAAGGCAGGGCACTTAATGTCTTCAAGCCTGTCCCGTGTTTTTTCCATAAATGTCAACAGTTGCTGGACCGCTTTTAGTGGTGTTTTATCATATGCCAGTTCGGTGACGCCTTCCTTTTTAATGTCTGAACCGATTGCATCAAGGAATCTTGGTTCAGAGGCGCCTCTTAGCTGTTCCAGTTCAGGGATGTCGACAGCTGCGTTGATTGGAATGATCCCTTTCACTTCAGGATGGTCAGCGGTGAGATGAAGTGTCAGGGTGCCGCCCATTGACAGGCCTGTGATGAAAATCTGGCTGCACCGCTGTTTCAGCCACTGGTAACCTTCTTCGGCAGAGGCGAGCCAGTCCTGGGATGTAGTTTCTTCCATGTCTTCATAATGGGTGCCGTGCCCTTTCAGCCGGGGCCCGCAAACGGTGTAACCTGCATCACGGAGCTGTTCGCCAAGATAGCGCATGCTCTGGGTTGTGCCGGTAAACCCATGCAGGACAAGAACCCCTGTATCGCTTCCTTCAAAATAAAAAGGTTCGGCTCCGTCTAAAACTGGATATTTTTCTTCCATTAAAATAACCTCCTTATAGTATGATTACGATAACATATTCTTTATTTGCCACCTTTTTCCTCTTTGCAAAACGTTAAAGAGGGCAAAGAGATTGTAAATCTACTGAACCATTCCACTTTTGTGAATCCGTCAAACTTCCAGGCAAACGCCGAAAGAAGCTTTCGGCAAGGTCCATGGGGTGTGCCTATTGAAACGAAACAAATCGCTCATCAGAAAAAGCCGGGAGAGGTATAATGAAAATAGCAGATGTATAGAGGGGAGACGATTTCCGGCATGTGCCTGATCAATTTTGCTTATCAAAGAGAAGGAAAATATAAATTGGTGCTGGCCGCTAACCGTGATGAATTTTACGGACGGCCAACGGAATCCGCCAGTTTCTGGGAAGATCATCCTGAAATTCTTGCGGGGCGAGATCTTGAACAGATGGGTACCTGGATGGGGGTTACAAAAAGCGGCCGGTTCGCCGCACTTACGAATTATCGCAATCCTGCCGAAAAACAGGCAGGGAAAGCTTCACGCGGTAATATCGTGAAAGACTTTTTGGCCGGCAGTGATGCGCCCGGGGACTTTCTTGAAGCACTCCATAAGAAAAAGGATGATTATCAAGGATTTAACATTATCGTTGGAACGGTTAATGACCTTTTTTATTACTCGAACTATGATCCGGTCATCCGAAAACTCGACCCGGGGATCTACAGCCTCAGCAATGCCCTGCTGGATACCCCATGGCCGAAGACAGTCCGCGGGAAGGCGGGCATTTCAGCATGCACTGGAAACGATGCAGAAGATACGATGCATGAATGCTTATTTAAAGTGCTGGGGGATGAAGAGCGTGCAAACGATGCGGATTTGCCGGATACCGGTGTTCCGCTGGAGTGGGAGCGGTCGCTGTCCCCTGTTTTTATTAAAAGGCCGGAGTACGGGACAAGGGCGTCAACGATAATGACGGTTGACAGTAATAACGGGATTATGTTCATTGAACGGACATTTGAAGAAGGTGAATTCAAGCTTGAAAAACGCTTTTTCTTTACGGCAGGTCAGGAAGAGTGAGCTGTGAGGTTGGCTGAAGCATAACAGACCCTGGTGCTGCACATGCTATTTTTAACTTTCCAGGAAAGGAGCACAATAGCATGACAAAAAAGAAAAAGCGTCCAACAGGACAAAACGGCAGCATGAAAGGGAAACCTGGCAGTGACGGTCTCCATTCCGGTAAAAATGTGATTGCAAAAGAAGAATTGAATGAAGCCATGGCACCGGGCAGAGACCGGATGAGTGATGGGTAAGCCGCAGGATTTCCTGCGGTTTTCAATTTTGCCAGGGTCCGAAACAGTACTTAATGTTCAAACGGCAATGCATCACTTTGCGGAACGATTTCCCCTTCAGCTGTTTCTTGCTTGTGCCCATTCCCCAGCACGCCAAGTCCTGATAGGATAAAAAGACTAACAACCGTTGTCACAATAAGATATTTCCTCACACAATCCGCCTCCTTTGCTATAAAATGATGAATATAATGTACTACATGACGGAAAGATATGGATTTGCCGTTACGGTTGGTTTTTTAAAGCTTTTTGAGGGATTTGTCCTTAAATCAGCACGGTGAATCAGATAATATGAAAATATACATATAGAGGAAGAGGAGGGCCTGGAATGGAGTTTGAAATCGGCCAGTCGATAAAAACGCTGCGTGAGTATTTGGGCATTACCCAAAAAGAGCTGGCTGATGGCATTTGCGACCAGGGAATGATCAGCAGGATCGAAAAGGGGAATGTCATTCCATCAGCGTACTTGCTTTACCAAATTGCTGAGCGGTTCGGTGTGAATATTAATTACTTCATCGACTCTTCTGTAACGAAACGGCATGAGTATGTGCAGGAAGTATTTGAACAATTACGCCGGTTTGTCAGGGAAAAAGATTACGAGAGTGCTGCAGAGATGGTTCGCCATGAAAAGAAGAATCCGCTGTTTGCGACAAAAGACAGCCGTCAGTTCTTGCTATGGCATGAAGGAATCTGTGCTTATTATCAAGATGGCGATCTGGAGAGATCGATTTCGTCAATGGAAGAAGCGCTGGAGGAAACAGGAACGACTGGCAAGTCCTATTCGGAGCGCGAATTTTCAATATTGAACAGTATGGCTGCCATTTATGCCGAACATGGGGACAATGAAGAAGCGATAGAACTGTATAACAGGCTAGTTACTCAAATGAAGAGGCATTTATACTTCACTGACAATAAAGTGAAATTGAGAGTTTACTATAATTATGCAAAGCTGCTGACAAGGGAAAGGCAATACGAAAGAGCGCTGGAAATGTGTGATCTCGGGATTGAGACCTGCATCAGGCACCAGCTGCTGTACCTTTTTGGAAACTTGAACTACCAGAAAGGCGATGTTTTGGATCAGCTCGGCCGGCATGAAGAAGCCATTTCCTGGATGGGAAAAGCAGTCACAGCATTTGAGCTATTGCACAACGAAAAGTTTGCAGAGATTGTCAGGGGAGAGATCTTAAAAGTGGAGGAAAGAAAGCAGGAACAGTGATGGACGGGGAG
>NZ_LWBL02000074.1 GCF_001644195.2 Bacillus marinisedimentorum
GAATATAGAAGGAACGCCGCAAGGTGGACCGTTAAGTCCGCTCCTTTCCAACATTGTCCTGGATGAACTGGATAAAGAATTGGAAGAACGCGGACTTCGCTTCGTCCGCTTTGCGGACGATTGTAATATTTATGTTCGCTCCAAAAGAGCAGGTCAACGAGTGATGAACAGTATTACGAGCTTTATCGAGAAGAAACTGAAACTGAAGGTCAATGAAGAGAAAAGTGCGGTAGACCGCCCATGGAAACGCAAATTCCTTGGCTTCTCTTTCACCGTTCACAAAGAAAACCCAAAGATTCGGATTTCTAGTGAAAGTATCAAACGCTTCAAACAACGGCTTCGGGAACTGACGTCCCGAAGCAAGTCCATGAACATGACAGATAGAATCAAGAAACTAAACGAATATCTGGTGGGCTGGCTGGGCTACTACCAGTTGGCTGAAACACCATCCATATTCAAAAGCCTGGACGGTTGGATCCGGAGAAGGCTGCGAATGATACGGTGGAAGGAATGGAAGAAAGTCAAAACCAAGTATAAGAACCTCATGAAACTTGGAATAAAGAAGGGAAAAGCGTGGGAATGGGCAAACACAAGAAAAGCGTATTGGCGGATAGCCAATAGCCCAATCTTACATAAAGCCCTCGGTGACCATTACTGGACAAACCAAGGGCTAAAGAGTCTATTCGGTCGATATCAATCAAGGCGTTGGACTTAAATGGAACCGCCGTATACGGAACCGTACGTACGGTGGTGTGAGAGGTCGGGGGTTAGTCACCCCCTCCTACTCGATTGAAAGTTATTCACCTTCATCAATGAAATAATCAATCAGAAATTCAGCCCAGACTTCATGCCCTTTTTTGCTCGGGGTGCTGCTGTCTTCGCTTAAATACTCTTTCAGCGCCTCATCATCCTGGTCCGGCCACGCTTTCCAATGATCGAGGTATGGATAGTTTTTCTCCTCAGCATATTTCTTAAGAGCTTTCACCTGTTCGGGATAGTAATTGGCACCGAACAGCGGATGAGGCGGCTGGATGATGAAACTGACCTCAGGATTGATTTCCCCGACCCGTTCAACGACATAATCGAGATTATCATGCGAGTCTTCGATTCGTACGACGCCGTTGTCGTTAAGTGTCAATGGTTCGTAAAGGACAAGGTCCGGGTTCGCATCGATGATTTTTTGGAATTCTTTGTTCCTCACGTAATCGAGCGAATGACTCTCCGTTTCGATTGCAACAATATTGATCCGGTCCTTGCCAAACGAAATTTCAAGCTGTTCTTTCAACAAGGCCGGCCATCCGCCTTTTTTGGCCTGAAGGGCATCAGAGCCTGCCATGACGATTGTGTAAGGCTGGCCGCTTTCCATCTTATCCATAAATTGTTGCTTCGCTTTATCAGGCCAGTTGGAAAGGAGCGCTTCAACATCTTCGTTTGAAACAGATTGTTTTTGCTCTTTTTCTACACCGGCCACCTGTGTCGTTTGATCTGGTTCTTCTGGACTGTGTTGTGTTGTTGCTGTGACCGTTGTTTTTTGGTTCCAGTGGATATTTCCCACAACAAGTACGGCAATACAAAAGAGGGCCAGCGCCCCGATTGATAGATTCTTCCCCATAGCGACCTCCAAAATCATTTGTTCCTTTTTTTATCCAGCTGTGATTCCCTTTTATTCTACATGATTCTAACAAATTTGCGGGGAAGAATAAGGAAAAAGTAAAAGATTTCATAAAAACTACCAATAATATACAGAAAGTAGATTGATTGTATGCTATAATATGACACAAATATTACAACTCTTTTACTCTTAACTTTGTACTATTCCCTTTTTATAGAAGGCAAAACCATTTTTTAAAAATTAAATTACAATAGCAGACAAAATACGCCAATTGTTGTGATATAATACAAATTAGTTTTGAGATGTCAAGTTAGTAATTTCTTCAGGAGGCACATAATGGAAGAGACGATTAGTTTAAAGGAAATATTCGAGACGTTAAAAAAGCGATTTTCTATCATTCTTGTCATTACACTGGTTGCAGTCCTGGTCAGCGGCATTGTCAGTTACTTTTTTTTGACGCCGGTTTACCAGAATTCGACACAGATTCTCGTCAATAAATCAAGCCAGGATCAGAATATGTACAATGTCACCGATGTACGGACAAACCTTGAACTCATCAATACGTACAATGTCATCATCAAAAGCCCGGCAATACTCGATAAAGTTGCCGGTGATCTGGACAGTGGCCTTACATATGATGAGCTTAATTCAAAGGTCACGGTTCAAAGTGAAAATCAGTCACAGGTCGTGACGATTTCAGCAGAAGATCCAGACCCGCAGCTGGCGGCAGCTATTGCAAATACAACCGCACAAGTATTCCAAAAAGAAATCGCTGAAATCATGAATGTCGATAATGTAAGCATCCTTGCAGAAGCAACAGTACAGGAGAACCAGTCACCGGTAAAACCGAACCCGCTTTTAAATATCGCCATCGCAATGGTTGTCGGATTGATGGCAGGTGTTGGTCTTGCATTCCTTCTAGAATACCTGGACAACACGCTTAAAACCGAACAGGATATTGAAAAAGCACTCGGCCTGCCGGTGCTGGGTGTCATAACGAAGATCGACCTTGAAAAAGAACAGGGGCTGCGCAGCCAGCGTTCGACAGCGAAGAAGATAGGAAGTGAATCGATTGAAACGCGATAACAAACGGGCGAATATACGGGAACTTAAGCAAAGAAGCCTGATTGCCCACCATGATAAAAAGTCGCCGATTTCGGAACAGTACCGCACGATAAGGACGAATATTGAGTTTGCTTCGATTGATGAGGATTTGCGGACCATTATGGTTACCTCTTCAGGACCAGGGGAAGGGAAATCGACCACAGCTGCCAATGTTGCAACTGTATTTGCCCAGCAGGGGAAAAAGGTGCTGTTAATTGATGGGGATATGAGGAAACCGACCGTTCATTATACATTCCAACTTCAGAATATGTACGGCCTCTCCAACGTCCTGACGGGACAGAAGGAGATTACGGAAGCTGTTAATTTTTCAGAGGTAACCGACCTGTTCATCCTGACTTGCGGGCCGATACCGCCGAATCCAGCTGAATTAATGGGTTCACGGAACATGCAGCGTTTTCTTGAAGAAGCAAAAGGCATTTATGATTTGATCATTTTTGATACACCGCCGGTACTGGCAGTAACCGATGCGCAAATTCTCGCCAACCAGTGTGACGGGACCATCCTTGTCACAAGCAGCGGAAAAACTGAGATTGAAGCAGCACAGAAGGCAAAAGACTTGCTTGAACATGCAAAAGGCAAGCTGCTTGGTGTTGTATTGAATAACAAACCTCAGCAACAGGGGAATTATTACTACTATTACGGCACCTAACTAGAGTATCGACAAATAACGACAAAAGGCCCCTGTTCCATTCCAGAATAAGGGATGATAGAATAGTTTAAGTTGAATTCGGTCGAATATTACGTAACAAAGGAGCAGGGGCTAACTATGATTGACATACACTGCCACATCTTACCGTCAGTAGACGACGGAGCCAGCAGCATGACAGACAGCATCGAGATGGCACGAGCAGCAGCCGACCAGGGTATCACTGCAATTATCGCCACTCCTCATAACAAAAACGGAAAATACGACACACCAATAGAGATCGTAGAGGAAAAAGTCCACGCACTAAACAAAGAACTAAACCACCACTCAATCCCTATAACCGTTTTTCCCGGACATGAAACCCGCATTTTTGGAGAAATGCTGGAAGAATACAGGGCTGGAAACGTTTTAACCTTGAACGGAAGCCAGTACGTTTTTATCGAATTCCCGTCACAGCACGTACCGCGCTATGCCGGACAGATGATTTATGATTTAAAACTTGAGGGTCTTTCACCGATTATCGTCCACCCTGAACGAAATCAGGAACTGATCAGCGACCCGGACAGGCTGTACAAGCTCGTTGAAAAAGGAGCGCTCACCCAGGTGACGGCAGCAAGTGTCACCGGCCATTTCGGAAAAAAGATCAAGAAATTCACCAATCAGTTAATCGAGCATAATCTTACGCATTTTATTGCATCTGACGCTCACAATACATCTTCCCGCGGTTTTCATTTACGGGATGCATATGAAACAGTCGAAAAAGAATTCAGCATCAGTTATCGATATATGTTTGAGGAAAACACAACATTGCTGATGGACAACAAAGCCATTTTCCCGGAATTCCCGGAACGGATTAAAAAGAAAAAGTTCTTGGGCATATTCTAATCAGTTTTTCGGCACAGCAGTCTTTTTTAAGAGGGTTCGCATAGTGAAAAATTCGGTAATGTCTCCTTACCTTTATCAACGGAGGCACTCGGCTATACTGTGGGTGGTAAAAATAGCACCTTAGGCGCAAGAAGTTGCCAGTGGTATGGCGTGAGGCGGGGTTGGATGCCCCTTCTTTTAATAAAAAATAAGAAAATGAAGATTCTGGTTATCCGCTTTCATCCTGTAAGGATGGTAACCAGAATCTTTATTTTTGATGAGATGAGAAAAGAGGAGGGAACAATAAAATGACATATCGCAGACGACTGGCATCTTTAGTGCTGATCGATTCGATCATTGTGTTCACATCCATTTATTTAAGTCAGTTTTTGTTCGCAGGCCATTTGGTTTTCACAAATGAAATGATTTTAATCAGCTCACTGGCCCTGTTAGCCAGCCATCATGTTTTTGCCTCATATTATAACCTTTATAACAAAGTATGGGCATATGCGAGCATCGGTGAACTTGTCACGATTTTCAAGGCTGTCACATTATCGATTGCCGCAACTGCCCTGGTCCAATTGCTGTTTATGCAGGATGTCTACATCCGTATCATGGCAGTAACTTGGATGATGCATATGCTCTTAATCGGTGGGTCGAGATTTTCCTGGAGAGTATTCAGGGATACATATTTAAAGCCTTCCGGAGAGGAAAAGCGCACACTAATTATCGGAGCCGGCGCAGCGGGCACAATGGTTGTCCGGCAACTGCTCAAGAATCCTGAATCCGGCCTCCAGCCGGTTGCATTCATTGATGACGACAACAGAAAACAACGCCTTGAAATCATGGGGGTACCTGTTGTCGGCGGAATTGACCGTATTACATATGCGGTGAAAAAGTACAACATTGACCATATCGTCATTGCAATTCCTTCATTAAATAATAAGGAATTGACAGACATCTATGAGGAATGCGCCAAAACAAAAGCAAAAACAAAAATCCTGCCGATGATTGAAGACTTGATGATGGGCAAAGTTTCAATTAACCAGTTCCGTGATGTCCAGGTGGAGGACTTGCTTGGCCGCGAGCCGGTCGAGCTGGATACAGAGAACATTGCAGAGACGATTACCGGGAAAACAATCCTTGTCACTGGTGCCGGCGGTTCGATCGGCTCGGAAATTTGCAGACAAATTTCAAAATTTCAGCCAGAGCGGCTGTTGCTCGTCGGCCATGGAGAGAACAGCATTTATACGATTGAAATGGAACTAAGAGCAACTTACAGTGATGCCATTACATTCATCCCAGTCATTGCGGATGTGCAGGATAAAGAAAGAATTGCCGAAGTGATGAATCGCTACCGTCCAAATGTCGTCTATCATGCAGCAGCACATAAGCACGTGCCATTAATGGAAGCAAACCCGCATGAGGCGGTGAAAAACAACGTGATCGGTACCAAAAATGTCGCCGAAGCGGCAAGTGATGCTGAAGTTGATACATTCGTTATGGTATCAACGGACAAGGCCGTCAACCCGACAAGTGTGATGGGTGCAACAAAGCGGATGGCCGAAATGATCGTCCAGCAAATGGATACAGTTAGCGGTACCCGTTTTGTCGCAGTCCGATTCGGAAACGTGCTTGGCAGCCGCGGCAGCGTCATCCCGCTGTTTAAAAAGCAAATCCAAAAAGGCGGCCCGGTTACAGTCACGCACCCGGATATGGTCAGGTATTTCATGACGATTCCGGAAGCATCAAGACTTGTCATCCAGGCAGGTGTTCTTGCAAGAGGCGGGGAGATCTTTGTGCTGGATATGGGTGAGCCGGTAAAGATTGTCGATCTGGCAGAGAATCTAATTAAACTGTCCGGTTATTCAATAGAAGAAATCGGAATTAAATACAGTGGTGTCAGGCCGGGTGAAAAGCTGTTTGAAGAGCTTCTTGGCAAAGATGAAGTACATGATAAGCAAATCTACCCAAAGATTTATATCGGAAAGTCGTTAAATGCCGATTTGAACATCATCAGGGATTTTATGAGACAGTTTGAAGAGATGGATAAAAAGGATGTCAGGGAAACTGTGCTTGATATCGCACATAATAGGATTAATCCAGCAAAACCATTGTCGCTAGTCAAGTAATAAACAAGCAGGAGGAGTCTAAATGAAAAAAGTACGGAAGGCGATCATTCCGGCTGCGGGCCTGGGGACGCGGTTTTTGCCGGCGACAAAGGCACAGCCGAAGGAAATGCTGCCGATAGTGGACAAGCCGACCATTCAATATATTGTTGAAGAAGCCGTTGCTTCCGGGATTGAGGACATTATCATTGTATCAGGCCGAGGAAAGCGTGCAATTGAAGACCATTTCGATAAGTCTTATGAATTGGAAGAGGCACTGGCTAAAAAAGGGAAAGTCCAGCAGCTGGAAGAAGTCCAATCAATCGCAAAACTCGCAAACATTCATTATATCCGTCAAAAAGAACCACTTGGACTGGGACATGCTATTTCCGTTGCAAGCCGATTTATCGGTGACGAACCGTTTGCTGTCCTGCTAGGTGATGATATTGTCCATTCACCAGGGAACCCCTGTTTGAAACAGTTAATTGATGTCTATGACCGTTATAATTCTTCTGTTATCGGTGTCCAGCAGGTGCCTGAAGAGGATGTTTCCAAATATGGAGTAATTTCGACAAGCAAGGGCCAGATTGATAAAGGTGTCCTTCATATCGATGGTTTGGTTGAAAAACCGAAGCGTGAAGATGCACCTTCAAATTATGCGATCATGGGCCGGTATATTCTGCGTCCGGAGATTTTTGAGGTGCTCGAGAGCCAGGCTCCTGGTGCGGGCGGGGAGATTCAGTTGACGGATGCAATTAAGCGTCTGAATGAGAAGCAAATGGTTGTCGCTTATGAGTTTGAAGGTGAGCGGCATGATGTTGGGGATAAGTTTGGGTTTATAAAGGCTACAGTGGATTTTGCTTTGGAGCGGGATGGCTTGGGGAAGGATGTTTTGGAATATTTGGAGAGGCATTTGGAGGAGAGTCGGTTATTGAAATCTGAATAGTTTAGTTGAGCCTCCGAGGGTTTGGCGGGGGCTTCTTTGGTTTTTAGGGTTTTAGTGACAAGGTTATATTATGTGAGGGTTTATACCCTTCAGGTTTATTTTGCTTAATAGTTTAAAAACTAACTTTAGGCTAATTAACCTAGAGGGAAAAGAGTGAGAAATTTTGGGATTAAGGGTAAAGCAGGTGGTTCTGCAGGGTTTAGTTTGGTTAAATTATTCGCTGTAATGGTTATTTTGGGGATTATAAACTGCTATCACAGTACATGTTTATGGTGGTTATGTTGAGAAGCCTAGGGAGGATGTTTGTTTTGCGAATCGGATAGGCATTGTGCGAATGTATGGGGAGTTTTTAAATCTTAAGCTGATTAATATTCTAGATTTGTTGTTTGTTAAGTATATTATGGGTTATGGCGATGTGGATTGTCCTATTGATGGAGATATGAGAATGGAGAAGTTAGGAGTAGTGTTCATTCAAGTGAAGTTCCTGACAAGCAAGATGAAGAATGTGACAGCAGTGTGCCAATTTCGTAGCATTGGAACCCTTCTGGCATAAGGTTGGGTTGAATGGTGAGGAGGAACTGACTATCATAAAATGATGCTGAAATCCTTGTGGGATAAGGGCTTGAGGTGTTTTTGGTGAGAATTATAGATTGATTGAATGATTTATAATATGAAGAAACTCGGTTAAGTGCGTTAAAGAAGTAAATATCTTACTCTCGTATTCATAAGGTGATTGAATAGATTCTACGAAGACAGTATGCCAATTAGATTGAACTTAGTTGATTAGTAGTTAAGTGGAAACAAAGTATTCCAGTTAAGTCCTAATTTACTACACAACTAATTAAGGAGTGTTTCAGACATGTATTTAAAGATAAAGAGATTAATAGATATTATTCTTTCTTTAATTGGACTTATAGTATTATCACCCATTTATCTAATTTTAATTATTGCTATTAAGATTGACTCGAGAGGACCGGTTCTGTTTAAGCAGAAGCGTATCGGTATCAACAAGACGCATTTTAGAATCTTGAAATTCCGTACTATGAGAGTAGATACGCCGAAGGACACGCCTACACATTTGCTGGAAAATCCAGATCAGTATATTACTAAGATGGGGAGGTTTTTGAGAAAGACATCACTAGACGAGTTACCGCAAGTTTGGAATATTTTTGTTGGTCAAATGAGTATTATAGGGCCAAGACCGGCATTGTGGAACCAATATGATCTTATTGCTGAACGAGATAAGTATGGAGCTAATGACATACATCCTGGATTGACGGGATGGGCACAGATTAATGGTAGAGATGAACTTCCTAATGAGGTAAAAGCAAAGCTAGATGGAGAGTATGTTAAGAGGATTAGTTTTTGGATGGATGTTAAGTGTTTCTTTGGGACAATTATGAGTGTAGTGAAAAGTGATGGGATTGTTGAAGGTGGCACTGGAGTAAAGAAGGAAGTTGCTAGTAGCAAGGGGACCATTTCTAAATGAAAAAAATACTAATAACAGGGAAGAACAGTTATGTAGGTAAGCGTCTTGAAGAGTGGCTTGGAAATTATCCTGACAGATATTCATTAGAGGCAATTAGTTTAAGAGATAATTCATGGAAGGAAAAAGACTTTTCGAATTATGATGTTGTATTTCATGTAGCTGGAGTAGCACATATAAAGGAATCAAAAGAAAATGCACCTCTTTATTACAAAGTAAACCGTGACCTAGCTTACGAAGTTGCTCAAAAGGCTAAAGTCGAAGCTGTTAAGCAGTTCATATTCCTTAGTTCCATGAGTGTTTATGGAATCGAAAATGGATCCATTACTAAAAACTCCGAATTAAATCCGAAGAGCGCCTATGGGAAATCAAAGCTACAAGCAGAGAATCTAATTGAGCCTCTAGAAAATGGTTCTTTTAAAATAGCTATAATAAGGCCACCTATGATATACGGAAAAGATTGTAAAGGGAATTATCCCAGATTAGCGAGTATAGCTGTTAGATTCCCTGTTTTTCCGGCAATAAGAAATAAAAGAAGTATGATTTTTATTGATAATCTATCTGAATTTGTAAGGCTGCTAATCGATGATTGTTGTTCAGGCTTGTTTCTCCCTCAAAATAAACAATATGTTTGTACTTCTGATATGGTTAAATTAATTGCTAAAGTTAATGGGAAAAATATTATAATGATTAAGCTATTTAATCCATTATTAAGATTAATTAATAACAAGATTAACCTTAGTGTTGTTAATAAGGTGTTTGGAGACCTAGTGTATGAAAAAGGATTGTCAGAGTATAAAAGAGAATATTACGTAACTACACTTGAAGAATCAATTGTTAAAACTGAAGGTAGGGAATGAAATTGAAGAAAGTGTTATTCGTAGCAACTGTAGTAAAGAAGCATATCATGGTATTCCATTTACCTTATTTGAAATGGTTTAAAGAAAGTGGGTATGAGGTTCATGTTTGTGCTAAGAATGACTATGATATCAAAGATGAATGCGAAATACCATTTTGTGACCGATATTATGATTTACCATTTGAACGCTCTCCATTTAAAGTTAATAATATTAAAGTTTATAGTCAATTAAAAGAAATTATTGAATTAAATCAATATGACATTATCCATTGTCACACTCCGATGGGTGGGGTTTTAACAAGATTAGCAGCTGCTAGATCCCGTCATAATGGTACCCGTGTAATCTATACGGCACATGGGTTTCATTTTTACAAAGGTGCACCAATAAAAAATTGGATGATATATTACACGGTAGAACGTTTGTTATCAAATTTTACCGATACACTTATAACTATCAATAAAGAAGACTTTGAGTCGGCAAGGAAGTTTAAGGTGAAGAAGTTGGAATATGTTCCTGGAGTTGGTATTGATGTCAAAGAAATTGGTGGTAGCTCTATCAATGTTGAGAATAAAAGAAAAGAATTAAACATATCTCAAAATACAACTGTAATACTTTCAGTTGGGGAGCTCAGTAGAAGAAAGAATCATGAATTGATCATTAAAGCTTTAGGTAAAATAAAATCAACTAATTATCTATATTTGATTTGTGGTCAGGGCGATTTAAGGTCTTATTTAGGAAAACTGGCTAAAGACCATAAAGTTAATATTAAGTTTTTGGATTTTCGTAAAGATGTACCAGAAATATGTGCTGCATCTGATTTATTTGTATTTCCGTCCATTCAGGAAGGCCTACCAGTGGCTTTAATGGAAGCAATGTCTACTGGATTACCGGTTGTATGCTCAGATATAAGAGGAAATAATGATCTTATAGAAAATGGGAAGGGTGGGTATTTAGTGCCCCATGATGATATAGATGGATTCTCTAAAAAGATTGAGGCTTTATTAAAGGATGCAGAACTACGTAAAGACATGGGAACTTATAACATTGAAAAGGTTAAAAAATATGATAAAGATGCAGTTATGACTACTATGGAAAGTATTTATACTAATTAAAGTTACACATTTCCAAGCAGATAACAAAATTCTTACTATTTTGCGAAATTTAACATTCTATTGAGTGTTTAGATACAACCCTGACTAAGTTAGCTATAAGTTAAACTATTTAAAGAGAACTAAAATTATACTGGGAAAGTGGTTTACAGAATGAAATTTAAAAATTTATTAAGGCCGAGTTTTGTGTTCTTTTTTGCATATACATTTCAATTTTTATTATGGTATTTTTTTATGCCCGACAATTCAACAGTTTTTGGAGTAAGTAACAAAGTATATTCTCAAGATGCATTAACAAAGTATGTTTTATATATTGTTGTATTTCTAGTAGGAATTATCTTTGCTAATTTAATTTACCATTCAATTAGAAAGACAAAAAAAAGTATTCAATATTGTTCAAATGATTTAAAAATCGCAAATATATTTTTGTGGGTTTTTATAGTTTGTGAAATTGTTTACTTTTTCCCAATAATAAAAAACTTTCAAAATGTGGTATCAAATAGCTTACATTCAGGGTTTGCGGTTGTTTATTATATTCTAGAAAAAAATGGGGGATCAATACTTTCTACATTTGTTAATGTATTTCCATATTTACTAATGGTTTATTTCTTCATAATATTAAGCAAAGATTTCGACAGTAATATAAAATCCCAAACAATGAAGAAAACAGTCCTACTAACTACTATTATTATGATTCATAGTATATTTGCAGCTAAAAGAATGTACTTTATTTATTATATTGTAATTTTAGTAATAACTATAAGTATATTTAAAAGGGATAAAAGAATAGGTCCAAAAGTAATAAATGTAGGTATAATTACAATTTTTATTTTGTTTATTTCTGAAATTTTTAGATATGGCATAAATATTGCAAATAAGCTTAATCTTAATTTACTTTCTATGGATGTATTTAATTTAACATATCAGTACTTATTAAATGCTTATATATTTTCAGATGTTAATAATGCAATGGTAATCTTGGATCAAGAGAGTCCGAGTGCATTAGTTAGTACTGCTTCTCCATTCTTTAGAGATCTTGCCAGTAAAATTTTTGGACTAAATACAGCTGGTTATGGGTCACTTGATAACTGGACAAGTCAATTTGGAACTGTTAATTATTTTGCATTACTATGGTATGATTTTAGCTATTTTAGTTTTATTATTATCTTTTTTAGTGGGTTTTTAACTCAACTATTTTATTTAAAAGCTAAAGGTAATGAATTTAGCAAGAGTACCGATACTATGATTTATATACTATTAATGACTGGTTTAATTGCCAATTTAAGAATCAACTTTTTTGCTCAAACGATCTTTATTTTACCGATGTTGTTGATTGTTTTATCAATAATTTCAAAAAAGAAAATCAAAATTTAGGAGCATTATTTCATGAAAACACTCTTAGTAAATGCTTTGCAAATAACCTATAAAGATGATGGTATGGGAAAGTATGCTCTAACTATTGTAGAATTTTTAGAGGCGAATTATTCGGATAAAGTTAACATAAAATATTTAACAACAAAAGAAGGAAGTGAACGATTAAAAAACATTATAAGTAAAGATCAAATATTAAATTTTAACTATGATAAGTCTGATAACTTTATTAAGAAGCTATATATGGAGAATTACAAGATACCGTATTTGTTGAAAAAATTTAAGGCTGATTTTTACTGGTCTTTAGATGGAAAACTTCCACTCCTTGACTATGGCGCCCATCAAAGAATCTTAACAATACATGACGTAGGATATATAGATGTACCGGAACATTATAGCTTAATTCAGCGGTTATATTGGAGTTTAGTATATAAACATAGATCGAAAAATGCTGATATTATTATTGCAATTAGTGAATTTACTAAAAGTAGCATAATAAAAAATTTAGGAGTGGAAAAAGAAAAAATCAAAGTGATATATAATTTCACAAGACAAAGTTTTGAAGCGAATAAAAATGTTAGTACCTACAATGGAGAAATAGAGAATTATTTTCTATATTATGGACAAGTCTCCCCCAGAAAAAATATAGTTGGTTTAATCGAAGCTTACTACAAATATTATAGGAATAGTACTAACCCAGATAAGTTAATTATTATTGGAAAGAAATATAATTATCCAAAGTTAGAATCTCTTGAAAAGTTAGAATCTATCAGAAGTTTAATAGGTAAATATATTATATTTAAGGGCTATGTAGATGATAAAGAATTATCTAACTATATATCGAGGGCAAAGTTTATAATAAACCCCTCATATTATGAAGGTTTTGGGCTTCCTGTTATAGAGTCTTTTGAAATGAATAAACTAATTTTGGCTTCAAACAATACATCAATGGTTGAATTTATTAATGAGTCCGAAAATTATACCTTTAACCCATTTGACATAGACAGTATCAAAAATATGATAAACTACTTTTCCAATTTAAGTGAGAAAGAATTAATGGATGAATATCAAATTGAGAGTAGCATCTATAAAAATAAGATTAATAGAAAATATATTGTAAATGCTTATAAATCTGAATTGAACAATATTTTTTTAAAATCATAATAACTAATTAATTTATTTAATATGAAAAACATCAATGAGTTAATACTTAATATATAATTGTGAGTTTTCAAGATAGACTAACTAAAAAATACATTTATAGAAAGGTGATGAAAAGTGAAAAATGTGTTAGTAATTTCATCAATACCATATTCTAATTCAAATCGAGGAATTGATATCTTGTGTTCCGCCTTTAAACAAAAAGGATATAGCGTAGATCATTATGTATTTCCATCACAAAAGCTTTCTAGTTATCAAGGTGTATCTAGTGAACAAGATGAAGGCATTGTACAAAAATTTGCTAGTAGTAATGTTCTGGGCTATTATGAGAAACTAATGTGGTTTATGCCGAATTTCTTAACAGAGGTTTTTGTTAAATTTAACCAAAGAGCAAATAATATTGATTTTAGTATTTACGATACAATTGTCTTGGAAAGTGGTAAACCGATAATGTTAATTGATTTGATTCCAAATGACAAGGAAATAATATATAGACAATCTGATTCAGTTAAACTGATATTAAGCCATAATAAATATATGTGGGAACTTGAAAAAAGAGTTATGGAAAGAGCTAAACTAATTTTTATAGTAAGAGAAATATTTAGAGACTATATTGATAAAAAGTATTGGCATAAAACCAAAACCATAGTGAACGGATATAGAGTTCAAGAAGAGGAAAATCAATTAGAAGAAAATAATATATTTAATGAGGGCTCAATAAATGCTGTATACCTAGGGTATACTCCGTTAGATTATGCTACGTTACGTTTCATATGTGAGGAACATCCAAATATTAATTATCATATTATAGGAAATTGTTTACCTGCTAAAGAGGTTGCTAGCTTGGAGAAGTATTCTAATTTTAAATACTACGGTGTACTTTCTTCTAATCAATATTTGCCATATATAAAAAATGCAGATTTTGCTATTATTCCATATAAAAAATGGAGAGCAACTAGGTATATTGGTTTAAATAGTAAATACTTACTGTTTATGAAATATGGGTTACCCATAATTTCTTATAAAGTAGGAGCTGTTGAGGAATTTAACGACATTCCGGTTATGTTTTGTGACAATAAGAATGAGTTTTCTAAATCAATTAGTGAATTAATTGATAAAGGATTTCATGTAGATTACAATATCGATTTTGATTTTTATTCAAAGCAAGGACGAATAAAAGAATATTTTAGTTATATATAAAACGAATTACTGTGTTAAATAAAAGGATAGGAGATTGCATAAATGAAAGTGATAACAATAATTGGAGCACGTCCTCAGTTTATTAAGGCTGCACCGTTTTCCGAGGTGTTTAGGAAGGAAAATCATGAGATTTTAGTTCACACCGGACAACATTATGACACAAATATGTCTGATGTTTTCTTTGATGAACTTGGAATCCCCAAACCTAAATATAATTTGCTTGTTGGATCTGGTAGCCACGGACAACAAACGGGACGTATGCTTGAAAAAATTGAAGAGCTAATCTTACAAGAAAATCCTGAGGGAGTACTTGTTTATGGTGATACAAACTCTACTTTAGCTGGAGCATTGGCTGCAAGTAAGTTACATATTCCAGTATTTCACGTGGAGGCAGGATTACGAAGCTATAATAAACTGATGCCGGAAGAACAAAACAGAGTATTAACAGATCACATTTCAGATTTATTACTTTGTCCAACCCAAACTGCTATGGAGAATTTAAAAAAAGAGGGAATAACAACTGGCGTAATAAATACGGGAGATATTATGTATGATGTTGTTCTTAGAAATATAGAAATATCAAAAAAACTCTACTCTAACGGTTCATGGAAGAAAGAATTAATGGTTCAAGATGTTAAAATAAGCAATCTAAATGAAAAAGAATATTACCTTGCTACAATTCATCGTGCAGAAAATACAAACGATTATAACAAGTTGAAAAAGATTTTCTCTGCATTTGAAAAAATGGACAAGCCAGTTTTAATGCCACTTCATCCAAGAACCCACAAGTTGATTAATGAACTTAACATAAAGGTGGATAATGTAATAATTATTAAACCAGTTGGTTATCTAATGATGCTTTATTTGACAGCAAATGCATACATGGTTGTAACGGATTCAGGTGGGCTACAAAAAGAAGCATATTTTCTCAGGACTCCATGTACAACACTTAGAGATCGTACAGAATGGATCGAAACTTTGGAAAATGGATGGAATAAATTAAGTCCGATCGATGTTAATACAATTTTAAACACAGTTACGAGGGAGTTAGACTGTCTGAATTATCCGCAACCTCCTGTATTTGGTGATGGGAATGCTGCAAAACATATATGTAAAGCTATATTAGAAGGAGGAAAATTATAGTGATTACTGTTACTCTAACAAGTAATCTTAATAAAAAAGAAAAGCAATTAAATAACACTACAACACTTGATGTTGTGGAATCTTTTGCTGTTGAAAACTTAGATGTTGATAGGTTTTTTGATGTTATACATTCAATAATAGAGAAAGATTAGATAGGAACAAGTAAAGTTTATGAAATCATCAGATAGAGATAATAATAAATTTCAAAGAAAAGCTTTACTATTAAGTGTTGGCAATGCAATTAATGCTATTGTTGCTATTATTTCCTTAATGGTAATAACTAGATATCTTTCAGTTAATGATTATGCAACATACAAACAGACTTTTTTAGCCTTTAATTTCATACTGCCAATTTTATCATTAGGTTTAACAGAGGGGTTATATTATTTTTTACCCACAGAAAAAAAGCGATTTTCTGGCCGAGTCATGGATTGTTTTGTGATCTACTTATTTATTGGTTTAATTTTTTCCTTTTTTATACTATTTGGCGGGAATGAATTTATTGCACAAAGGTTCAATAACAATGAAGTTGCTGATTTGATGTTATGGCTAATACCTTATTCATTAGTAGTATTATTAATTAATTGTTCAAGTGTAATTTTTAATATCCAAAATAGAATGAGAGTATTTATCGTAGCTAATTTAATTACTGGACTTTTCATAACTCTTACATTGATATTAGTTGTTATTCTAATGCCTACTGCAGAATCAGCAGTAGTTGTAGTATCATTAACAAAATTTGTACAAGGATTAATTTTTATTTATTTAACTATTAAAGTATTACCAAATGATGATTGGAAACCGAAGATCTCAACCATTAAGCAAATTTTATACTTCTCATTTCCGGTAGGTCTGACTAACATGATGGGAACCATTACATCACAAATGGATGGTTTATTTGTTTCTGTCATGACGTCGCCGGAAATATATGCTGTATATTCAATTGGAGCTGTTGAAGTACCTATAATAGGGATAATCTTAGGATCTATATCAGCTGCTATGATTCCTGAAATTAGAAAACTAATTGAAGAGCGACATTTGGATGAAAGTTCAAAATTATTTATATTAGCAACAAAAAAAGTTGCGAGTATTACATTGCCAATAATGTGTTTCTTATTACTATGGAGTAAGGAATTCATTGAGGTTATGTATTCAAATGAATATTTAGACTCTGCTCCAATTTTCCAAGTATACCTGTTATACTTTTTGATCAGAATTTCTTTTACGGGTCCGGTGTTTGTATCACTGGGTCTCAATAAGTTTTTATTATTAAAAACATTGATATCATTACTATTAAATGTTGTTCTTACTTATATATTTATTAGTCATATTGGAGCTATCGGAGCGGCAATTGGTACCATTTTATCATCAATAATTGTAACAGCCTTCTTAGTATTTCCTAAATTAAGTAAAGAGTTTTCTGTTCCAGCTTGGCAACTTTATCCTTTTAAATCTGTAGTGAAGTTAATATTTATTGGCCTTTTATCAGCAACTACAGTCCGCATAAGTGTAGATTATATTTTTGTTAGAACCAGTGCGATTGTGTTACTCATAATCTCAATAATAATTTATATGTTTATGTATCTATTAATAAGTTATAAATTCAATAACTCTGAATATAAGTGGTTTTTTAAAAATATTAAATCTGGATATCAAAAGATGAAAATTAAATCATAACTTTTATTAAAGGATGGAGTTCAATATGGATCAGAAGACACTAAGATTATTAGAAACCGCTGGGGAGTTCGCTAGAAATCATTTGGATAATAAAGGCGAATTACCAAAGGGGAAGAATGGACCACATAATCATAACATGACAGAAGCGAGAAATGCTGGGCATTATTCCATTTTATTCGCTTTTTTATACCATGTTACAGGTGAAAAAAAATGGGAAGGCTCAGCTCGTTTAGCTATAAACAAGCTTATTAACCTTAGACCTTTAGGAGGAAGTGTTTGGCATAGAACAGAACATTATAAATCGAGTTACAATGGATTAATTGGTCAAGCATGGAGTTTGGAATCATTGTTATATTGTGGAAAAGCATTAGAAGACTCAACTTATTGGAAAGAAGCAGTAAATATTATAGATCAACATATATTTAATTCGGATTATGGCCTATGGCATGAATTAGACTTGGATGGATCTGCAAGACAAGTAGGAGCAACTTTAAATCAACAAATATGGTTTATGGCAATGGCTTTAAAATCCGATCCCAATAGTGAAGAAACAAATAAGAACGCTGAAATATTTTTGAATAAGCTTTTCAAAAACATGATAGTTAGAAAAAATGGTCTTTTATATTCTGAAATTTCTGGTATCGGTAATTCAAAATTAAGACGTATAATAAAAAAATATACAATGCTTGTACGTGGTAGAAATAGAATACAAATAGATGCAGGGTATCACTTATTTACACTAGTCGGACTAGCTATGATTTATCAAGTTATACCCAATAATTCATATTTTTCTTCTCCACTTTTTAAAAAGATACTGCACTACGCTTTTTCAAACGATTATTTTAAACTATTGAAAGAGTCAAATTTTGCCTTCCCATATAATGTACCAGGGTTTGAAATGCCATTTGTATATACCGTCTTTGAGAATAAAATAGATGAGAAGTTAAGAAAAGCTGCAGCTGAACAGTCATTAAATATGTTTCAATATCAACTTGACAATTATTATCAATTATCAAATAACTCAATAAATGCACTTAAAACTAGTGATACCGAAACTTTATTAGCCAGGTTGTACGAAGTGTACAGAATTGATAAAAGGTTTTTTGGAGGTTGTGATGAATAGAATACTTTACATTGGTATACATCATAGGAAAAATGATCCTAGATTATTTTATAGGGAAATTCGTTTAATAAAAAATAAATTCCCCAAAAGCGATATCTATATAATTACGAGGCGTTCAGTAAATAATAGTAGTAAACCGGTAATTCATTTTTCAGAAGAATTAACTGTCGATAATAATATAGTAAATCATATAGAGATACAGTATGATAACTTACAGAATATGGGTATATTAGCAAAACTTAAGCATAAGATGAAAACCGGGATGTACTATCTAAGAATATGCAAAGAATTAAACGCCGATGTTATACAAGCTTCAGATGCAAGAGAGTTGTTAAGTTCGTTAATTATTGCGAAAGTATCAGGTGCTAAAACAATTTATGATTCTCATGAGGATTATGTACGGCAAATATTAGATTACCAAAAGAAATCAGTTAAAACTTATTTACTTGCGTTAAAATTATTTTTATATGAATTTCTATTTATTAGGTTTTACGATATTGTGTTCTGTACGGATGAATTTTTACTTGATAAGTACAAAAAAATGCAATACTCTGCTAAAAGCGTTAATATTTTAAGGAATTTTCCTTATATAGAAGACAAACATAAAAAAAAATTCCAGGATAAGGATACCTTAAAACTAGTATATATAGGGGGCGTAAATGAACATAGAGGGGTCATTGAATGTGCTAACTATGTTGAAAAATTCAATGAAAATCATATTGAAAAAAAGCTTATTTTTGATGTCTTTTCACCTCCTAATGAAATAACTGAAGAACTTGTAAAGAAAGGATTTATAAATCACACCTCCTGGATTGATTATAAAGATTTGATGGAATTATTAAAATCATATGATGTAGGGGTTTGTCTCTGGCATCCTATTAAAAAGTTTTATAGAAATCTACCCCTAAAGAATTTTGATTACATGGGTAGTGGATTACCAATTATAACGAGTAATTTTGGGAATTTAAAAAGGCATATGGACAAATCAGATGCCGGTATTTGCATAGATCCATTAAATTATTCGGATTTTGAGAATGCAATTATAAAATTATTTGATCCACAAAATAGGGAGAAGTATTCTGAAAATGGTATTTACTACTCAAAGTCAGAAGCATCCTTTCAAAATGAAGGAAAGAGGTATGCAGAATTTATCGAAAAACGGCTCGAAAATTAGTGGGAATATATCTTTTTTGATAATTCACTTTAATTTTCACTACAGATTGGGTTCTTACGGAGAAAACTATCTGGCCAACGACTTTAGAAATTAAGAAAGGTAACATTCAAATAAAATAACTTTAGTAGAAATAGGATATGTAGGCTTATCAAATGCAATTATATTAGCTAACATAATGAAGTAGCACTTGATATTATTAAAAGTAGATATGCTTAATAGTAAAAGGTCTCTATTGTTGATAATGAGATTGAAGAGTTTTTGACGACAAAAGATTAAACTTAACAGCCACCACGGATAATTATAAAGCATCTAAAAATGCTGAATTAATATGTAATTATTTTGATACCGACAAATTGTAATCTAAAAAAAACTACTTTAATACTAGAACAGTTTGAGCTGGTATTGCTACTGTGTATTAATTAACTCAAAGGCTGATATGGTTATCAAATCAACGATGCCAGTTGAATATACAAAAAAGATTAGAGAGAAATTAGAAACAAGCAATATAATATTTTCACCAGAGTTTTTAAGAGAAGGAAGAGAATTATATTATAATTTATATACTTCTCGAATTGTTGTAGGAGAGCAATCTGATAGAGCTAAATTATTTGCTAATACTTATTTAGCAATGAAGAAAAGCATTTTTCAATGAGCTTGATTCATATGAAGAGATAACGGGACTAGATCAAAACAAATTATTAAGGGCGTTGGACTTGAGCCAAGAACAGGTAATTATTATAATAATCCCTCATTTGGCTATTGAGGCTATTGTCTACCTACAGACATTAAGCAACTATTAGCTAATTATAAAGATGTACTAACAACATAATTGCAGCAATTGTAGATGCTAATAGAACCAGAAAAGATCATATTGTGGAAATGATAATTAAAGAAATACCCAAATTATAGGGATATATAGGCTTACTATGAAAATGAATTCTGACAAGACTGCATAAAATCTTTAGGAGGATAGAAAATGGAGTTAATTTTATTATCTGGTGGATCTGGTAAACGTCTTTGGCCATTATCTAATGATTCAAGATCAAAGCAGTTCTTAAGAGTTTTAGATAATAATGGAGATTTAGAATCAATGGTTCAAAGAGTGTGGGGACAACTTGAAAAATTACAGTTAAACAAATCCACGGTGATAGCAACTAGTAAGTCACAAGTAGATATGATTCATAGTCAACTAGGAAGTCAAATACCATTAATTATCGAACCAGATCGTCGGGATACATTTCCTGCTATCGCTTTAGCAGCTACTTATCTTTATTCTGTAAAGAGAAGTAGTTTAAAAGAAGTAGTTGGGGTATTACCAGTAGACCCTTATGTAGATATAAGCTTTTTTGAGAGAATTTCTGATTTAGAGACAGCATTGAGTAAATCTGAGGGCGATCTAGCATTGATGGGAGTTAAACCTACATTTCCTTCAGAAAAGTATGGATATATAGTTCCGTTACAAAATAATAAAAATGATTATCTTCAAGTAAGTCATTTTAAAGAAAAGCCTTCAGAAGTAGAAGCAAAAGATTTAATGAATCAGAATGCTCTATGGAATTGTGGTGTGTTTGCTTTTAAACTTGAATATATAATCTCCTTATTAGAGGCTAAAGGCTTACCAATTCAATATGAAGAGTTGGTGAGACAATATCAAAATCTTGAAAAAATCAGCTTTGATTATGAAGTAGTTGAGAAAGCAGAAAAAATTGTTGCTCTTCCATACAGTGGAAGTTGGAAGGACCTTGGCACATGGAATACGTTAACAGAAGAAATGGGTACAAACCAAATTGGAAAAGGTACTATCAGTGATGATTCCATTAATACTTATTTAATAAATGAGTTAGATATTCCAGTCACTGTTTTAGGAATAAAGGATGCAGTTGTTGCAGCAAGCCCAGATGGAATATTGGTAACTGATAAGGTTGCGAGTCCAAGAATTAAAGAAGTTTTAAAAGGTTCTGATTTTGAACAACGTCCAATGTATGAAGAACGCCGCTGGGGTTGGTATAGAGTTCTTGACTATACAAAATTTGAAGAAGAAAATGAAGTTCTTACAAAGAGAATTGGTGTTAAAGCTGGAAAGAATTTAAGCTATCAAAAACATTATGCAAGAAATGAGGTTTGGACAATCATTAATGGCGAAGGTGAATTTGCTTTAAATGATGAAATCCGTACAGTAAGACCAGGTGATGTATTAGTAATTCCAGTTGAAGCAAAACATGGAATAAAAGCTACTACAGACTTAGAATTTATTGAAGTGCAAACAGGTTCACAAATTATTGAAGAAGATATAGTTAGTATATTTATGACATGGGAAGAAGTAGAAGAACATTGTAAGTCTGTAGTAAAATAATTGTAACCCTTTATTTAGTTTATAACACTCGCTGAGTATACCCTTGGCGGGTGTGTTTTTCTGTTGAAATAACGGTCAAATGATGTCATATTTTAGCTTGAAATTAAGTCTAACAAATTTGTACATTGAAACCGGAAGTAAGTTGTTAATTTTTATCTTATAGTATATGTTAATAGACTTATAACTTTAAGCTTCTTTATGTATATAAAGGAGACCGTTATACGGAGACAAACATACCTAGTATGTTTGATTAAAAGGAGGAAAAAACATTATGAATACTGTTACATTAACTACTAATTTAAAGGAAAAACTATTAAATAAAACAGCAACACTAGGAGTCATAGGGTTAGGTTATGTAGGTCTTCCGTTAGCTGTTGAAAAAGCAAAAGCAGGATATAAAACTATTGGATTTGATGTTCAAGATTCTAAAGTGAAAATGGTTAATGAGGGGAAAAACTATATTGGTGATGTAATTAATGAAGATCTTGAGTCTCTTGTCAATTCAGGGAACCTATTAGCTACTACAGATTTTGCAAAAGTAGCACAAGCAGACTGTGTAAGTATATGTGTTCCAACTCCTTTAGATAGGTATCAGCAACCTGATATAAGTTATGTTAAAGCATCAGCAGAGAGTATTGTACCATACATGCATAAGGACATGTTAATAGTGTTAGAATCAACAACTTATCCTGGAACAACTGAAGAACTTTTAAAGCCGATACTTGAGGAATCTGGATTGAAGTGTGGCGAAGACTTCTTCCTTGCTTATTCTCCGGAACGTGTAGACCCTGGAAACTTGACTTTTAAAACGAAAAATACACCTAAAGTAGTGGGGGGAATTACGCCAGAATGTACTGATGTTGCAGCCGCATTATATGAGAGTATTTTAGAAGCACCTATCCATCGGGTTTCTTCACCAGCAGTTGCAGAGATGGAAAAGATTCTTGAAAACATATATAGAAATATTAATATTGGCTTAGTGAATGAACTTGCAATTCTTAGTGAAAAAATGGGGATTAACTTTTGGGAAGTTGTAGACGCTGCAAAAACAAAGCCGTATGGATTCCAAGCATTTTACCCTGGGCCAGGACTTGGAGGGCATTGCATCCCACTAGATCCATACTATCTTTCTTGGAAGGCACGTGAATATGGCTTTCATACCTCAATGATTGAATCCTCTATGATGGTAAATGACCGGATGCCTGAATATTGCGTAGAGAGAGCTAGCAAAATCTTAAATAAATATAAGAAAGCTATGAACGGATCTAAAGTCCTTGTACTTGGTGTAGCTTACAAGAAAGATATTGATGACTATAGAGAGAGTGCTGCTCTTAGGGTAATTGATGAATTAGAAAAAGAAGGCGCAGATGTTGTATACTTTGACCCTTTTATATCAGAATATAATGATCATGGAAAAGTGAAAAAAGGTGAAACAGAATTGACAGTTGAGCTTATGGAAAACGCAGACCTTGTTATGATAACAGCAGACCATACAAAGGTTGATTATGATCTTGTACAACAGCACTCAAAAGCTATTTTCGATACAAAAAATGCAATGAAAGATATAACGAATAGAGAAAACATTGAGTTGCTATAGGAAAGTGTCTAAGTGACCTTTGCTTTAATTAGATATAAGGATAGATAAGGAGCATTCAAATGCAGTATTTTGTACATGAAAGTAGTTACATTGATAATAAAGTAAAAGTAGGAGAAGGAACGAAAATTTGGCATTTTAGTCATATCCATTCTGGTACAGAAATTGGAGAAAAATGTTCCATAGGACAGAATGTTAATGTGGCTAACAACGTTAAAATTGGAAATGGAGTAAAGATTCAAAATAACGTTTCTGTTTATGAGGGTGTAGAGTTAGAAGACTATGTGTTCTGTGGTCCATCAATGGTATTTACTAATGATTTAACTCCGAGAAGTAAGTATCCTAAAGGTAGTGTTGCATATAAAAGAACATTAGTTAAATATGGCGCTTCTATAGGAGCAAACGCAACTATTGTATGTGGAAATACCATCGGTTCCTGGGCAATGATTGCTTCTGGTGCCGTTGTAACAAAAGATGTTCCAGATTATGCATTAATGGCTGGAGTTCCGGCAAAACAAATTGGTTGGGTTTGTGAATGTGGTCTTCCTTTAAAGGAAGGTTATCATTGTAAAGAATGTGATAGGTCTTATGAATTAAAAGAACATATTTTAACTGAAATTAAATAAGAGGAAAGAGGTTAACTATGCAGTTTCGGGACTTGAAAACTCAATATACTCAGTACAAATCAGCTATTGATGATGCTATTCAAAATGTGTTAAACACAGGCCAATATATAGGTGGCAAACCAATAAATGAACTTGAAAAAGAGTTAGCTGAATACGTAGGTGTAAAGCACTGTATTACATGTGCTAATGGAACAGATGCTTTGTCGTTGGTCTTAATGGCTTGGGATGTAAAAGAGAATGACGCTGTTTTTGTGCCTGATTTCACATTCTTCTCAACAGGAGAAGTAGTTTCATTTAACGGAGCAACACCTGTTTTTGTAGATGTGGATGAAAAGACTTTTAATATTGATCCTGATAAGCTTACACAATCAATTGAAAAAGTAAAAAAAGAAGGAAAATTAAATCCTAAAGTAGTTATACCAGTTGATCTGTTTGGACTCCCGGCTAATTATGATGAGTTAGAGAAGGTTGCTAAACAGCATGACTTGCTTGTATTAGAAGATGGTGCACAAGGATTTGGTGGAAATATTAATGATAAGATGGCCTGCAGTTTCGGTGACGCTGCAACTACGTCTTTTTTTCCAGCTAAGCCTTTAGGATGTTATGGAGACGGTGGGGCAATCTTCACGGATTGTGATGAAACAGCTGAACTGCTTCGTTCCTATAAAGTGCATGGAAAAGGTGGAAATAAATATGACAATGTAAGGATTGGTGTTAACTCAAGACTAGACACCATACAAGCGGCCATCTTGCAAGTGAAATTACATGCATTTAAAGAACATGAGCTTGATGGAGTAAATAGAGCATATCAACTTTATAGTGAAAAGTTGCAAAGTGTTGTAGAAACGCCTTATATTCCAGAGGGTTATTATTCAAGCTTGGCTCAATATACAATTAAACTCGATTCAAAAGAACAGCGGGATGCTTTACAAGTTAAGCTAAAAGAAAATGATATTCCAAGTATGATTTACTATACTAAACCAATGCATCTTCAACTGGCATTCGCAGATTTACCATTTGATGAGGAAGATTTTGCTGTTACAAACAAGCTTTGTGATACTGTGCTTTCACTCCCTATGCATCCATATTTAAAGGAGGAAGAAATTACAAAAGTATGTGATGTAATACAAGAATTTATGAATACTTAAAATCTCAATATATGAAAAGGGAAGAGGTTTCGTTATGAATTTTGCAATTGTCGGATGTGGCTTTATAGCAAAAAAGCATGCAGCAGCAATTGAAAAAATTGAAGCTGCAAGGCTCGTTGCAGTCTGTGATAAAGTTCCAGCTACAATGGAATTTTACAAAGAAGAATATGATGCAGAACCTTATACTGAATTACAACAAATGCTAGGAAAAGAGGACATTGATATAGTTTGTATTTGTACTCCAAGTGGTTTCCATGCTTCAATTGCTGTTCAAATAGCGGAAGCCAAAAAGCATATTATTGTAGAAAAACCAATTGCGATGACAATCAAAGATACCGATAAAATTATAGATGCGTGTAATTTAAATAATGTGAAATTAGCGGTGGTTCATCCGAACCGTTTTAGACCGGTTGTTCAAGACTTGAGAAAAATTATGGACCAGGGCTTATTAGGGGAAATCAGCCACGCAAGCTGTATAGTGAATTGGAACAGAAATCAGGAATATTATGACCAAGCTCCTTGGAGAGGAACAAAACAGCATGATGGTGGAGTTCTAATGAATCAAGCAATTCACAATCTTGATTTATTGTTATGGTTTATGGGAACTCCTGAACATGTGTTTAGTATGGAAGCAACAAGATTTAGGGAAATAGAAGCTGAAGATGTGTCTGTCGGAACAATTAAATTTGATTCAGGGGCACTTGGAACAGTAGAAGCTTCAACTACTGTTTATCTTAAAAATTATGAAGAGTCTATCACATTATTCGGTGAAAAAGGTACCGTGAAAATCGGTGGTACAAACGCACTATATTTCGAACATCTTGATATTAAAGATATGTCAGAAAACGAAATAAATGATTTGAAAGTAAGTATTAAGGCAGATCCATGGGGAACTCCAGGTCATCAGTGGATTATTGATGACATGATTAATGCTATTAATGAAAATCGAGAGCCGGCTGTTACTGGTGAAGACGGTAAGAAGGCTCTAAAACTAGTGTTATCCTTCTATGAATCTGCGAAGCTAAATCAACCTGTGCAATTTTAATAGAAGTGTGATAGATACATCAAAAGAATATGCACCTATAAGAATTACGGACCTGATAAAAAATAGCAGACATAGATAATATCTTTATTCATTCTTTACTGTGTTAGAACCTAAGTAGATTTATATGTTAATGAAGTGGGGGTGGGAAAAGCATAAGACAATAAATATTAATGGTGGAGCGGGATACATTGGTTCACATATCCAGCAATCTTAATCGCCTGATTAGAAAAAAATAAAAATATTTTGGGTGGAAAATACAGTTTGATTCATTTAAGGAATTCTGGATTGATGAAAGGACTACTGTTTTGCTGCATGAAGAGTCAAACAGTAGTCTTTTTTGTGTTTATTTGACAGAATCTGTTTTCTCCATTACGATAGAAATTAAAAGAACATTTGTTCGTTATGTATCTGAAGGTGACGCAATGGCGGTTTTTGTGCAAAGAATGGATTAAAAGGCTTTGAAGGCTATCCGGTTTACACGACAGAGTAAAATCCCTTTCACTGACGGATAGAACCACCCAGCGACAATGAACCAACAAGCGCGGTATCTTTCGGAATATTCTTTTTCAAAACCGCTAACTTCGCAGCATCGCCACGGCCATCGTGACATCAAACAACGGGCCGCTCTTCCGCCCCCTCCGCAGGTGATAAATAAACAATCTCCTTTTGATCGGAAAGTCACAATCGAACCCTTTCAACACGGCCAGCACCCGTTCCTTCGATTCCTTCACAGCAACACAGGGCAATCATTAGGAACAAACAGCCGCTTGATTCCAAGCTGCTTTGCTGCGTCTAATATACCCTATCAAGTTTCTCGACCTCCACCATCTATGAAAACAAAAATTTACTCACATTATCTGCCTGGAACAAACAAGAGTTCGCTGGGAATTTCCGCTGCCAGCGGGCATAATTGTTGATGGTTGGAACGCCCGGCTGTGAAAAAAATGTTCGCCGAGAGTTTTCCGTCCATAACCCGCCGTTTCCCGCGATTTCCCAGCTTGAAAACTTCAGTTTATATGAACTTGCTGATGCTGATTTGCCTTACATCCAGCAGTAGCAGTTTGAACAGCCCAATCACCCAACGAGATGGCTTAAACCTTATTCTAAAGTTTATTTATGTTTCTTTATCTTCGCTATTTTACTTAATTCATCAGTTTTCTTAGCATACTTCTCATTGGTGTGCCCTTTGAACGCCCGTCATATTCGGTATCTCTCACATCAAAACGTGCAATTAAACTAGATTAAGCCAATCCTTTTTTCTAGGGTTTTGTTAAGTCCTTAAGAATCAGACAGGGTTTCGGGGAATGCCGTTGCCGCTTCATAGACTTTTTTACTTACTCTTTCATGTGGTGAAGAGAAGCAATAAACTAAAGATGAAGTAAGCTGATAAAAACGTTATAGAATTTCTATAAATGTAGAAAGCAAGAATTAAAGAACGGTGATAAAATATATACAATGAAATTATAAATAGTTCTAAGATAAGTCTTATAATGAAATTCCTGAGTGGTTTAAGGAGAAAAGTATTTAAGTATTGGAACCCCATGTGTTCCTAGCGAAGACTAGAAAAACATATAAATAAGGATAAAAATCATAAGCTTTTGGAATTAAGGAAAGGAGAACCCACATGAAAAGAATAAAACTCAGCTTACTCAACCAAATCATTATCGCCTTTATAACAGCGGTAATATTTGGTGTCTTGTTTAAAAATTACACACATCTTGTTCAGCCATTAGGTGACTTGTTTCTTAGGTTGATTAAATTCATTATTGTTCCATTAATTTTGTCCACTTTAATCGTTGGGGTCGCTAACTCTGGAAATATCAAGAACTTGGGAAGGTTAGGTAGTAAAGCGATTATCTATTACCTATCGACAACATTCCTGGCTGTTTCGATTGGTCTGTTTTTTGCCTTTGTCATAAGGCCGGGTTCAAATTTGGATAAAGCAGTAAGTCCTGATGCATCGGTAGAACCTAAGGATACTGAAGGAATTGTATCGATTTTATTGAATATTATTCCGACGAATCCATTTGAGTCACTGGTTAATGGTTCTGTGCTGCAAATCATCTTTTTCGCTTTATTTATAGGTGTAGCGATCACGACTATAGGAGACAAAGGGAAACCGGTATATGATTTCTTTGAATCGTTAGCTCAAATTATGTATAAAATAACGGGAATCGTCATGAAAGTAGCTCCTATCGGGGTGTTTGGTTTGATTGCTCCTGTAGTTGGAAATCATGGACTTTCTATTTTAGCCCCTCTCTTAAAAATAATTGTAACGATGGCAATAGCTTCTGTTTTACATGTTTTAATTGTGTATTCAATATCAGTGAAAACATTTGCAAATATGAGCCCTATCAAATTTTTCAAAGGAATTTCAGAAGCTGCAATGGTGGCATTCAGTACCTGCAGCAGTGCAGGAACGCTTCCGGTGACAATTAAAAATACACAGGAAAACTTAGGTGTGTCCCGTACGACAAGTAGTTTTGTTTTACCATTGGGTGCTACGATAAACATGGATGGCGCAGCGATCTATCAAGGTATCGCTGTTGTATTTGTAGCTCAATTTTATGGGATCGAATTAGCTTTTACCGATCTCCTTATTGTGGTCATTACAGCCACCCTTGCTTCAATCGGTTCTGCCGGGGTACCAGGAGCCGGACTTGTTATGCTGACAATGGTCCTTGCTTCTGTAAACTTACCCCTGGAAGGAATTGCTCTCGTAGCGGCAATCGACCGAATTCTGGACATGTTCCGCACAACAGTGAATGTTATTGGTGACGCTAGTGCATGTGTTGTAATCGATTCGAAGGAAAAAGAAGAGACTGTTGAATCTACCGTGCTTTCTAGTTAACCTTTTTAACCGAAAGAATTATAGTTACCAGCATAAGAATGGAAGTGTTTAATCGTCTATCCACAATTAAATGGATAGAAGAAAATTGAACAACTTCGGCTGAATAGTTTTTATGAGAGACGGATTCAATTTTACTTTGAATCCGTCTCTCTTTGTAATAAACGCTTTTTTCTTATTGTCTGCCATGCAACTACCCTTCCTCATTTTTATACGGTTTCCATTCTCCTCATCTATAACATCTATAGGATTGCCTGAACTTTGTGTTGCGAAGCATTTCGATATGGCCCCCCACAACTAATCCGTGAATGCTCGTAGCCTTCACCTAAACACCTCCGGTAATCCCCGTTATAAGTAATAATTACTGCTTTTTTGGACACTTCTTTCCCTAAGTGGCAAACGGATTAGAAATAATCACCATTTTTCTTAATTTTACTTGGTTTGGTCCGATAATACTTAGAGAAGGTGATGATCCCCCAAGTAATAAGGAGGGAAAACAGAGAGAATGAAGGAAAAGATCGGTTTGATTTTCTGGACTAAGAATCACTTGTTGGTAACGATAAAGGATCAATAATGCAAGAATTATATCAGTACTATGTTGCTAAATAATCTTAATTTTTTACAAAAAAAGATAATTTATACAACATATCAATATCAATATATAGTAAAATAGTAATAGTTATTTTCCTTGTGACCCTATTTTCATGGGTGAATAGGCTGTAGTAGTAGTT
>NZ_LWBL02000075.1 GCF_001644195.2 Bacillus marinisedimentorum
AAAAAACGCCCTTCCTGGTGCAGCCCTGCTTATGCGTACGCCGCTGAGCGGGCGCCTTGAGCTTTTCTTGTTTTTGGTTAGTTTACAGACAGCCATTCGAAGTTTGCCAGTTGTATTTTCGGGTTATCCTTTTAAAAGATGCTGCTCTCTTGGAGAGTTGAGCTAGATACAAACTAGACAAGGGAATCAGTTAACCGCTGAAATGCTCATCCTTTCCTTCTTGCAGTGAACCGCCGAAGGAAGCTTATTCACTGTTCTGTTGCATTGCGGTGTGGGCAAGACCTCGCTATCCGCGGAACGAGCGATGAGGACCGCCGACAGCTCCACGGATAACAAGCGGCTGCCGGAAATCCATTCCCGCTTCAGAAATCCCGCCAACACTTACAAAAATAGCTTTTTATTAATAGTATACATTTTAGGTTGAATTCTGCTATAATCAGGGAGGTGCTAATGCAAAAAGTTCAATTTTTAGTCACATAAAACAAACTTTATGTTATACTATTTAACAAAAGGGTAAGTAAGAGTATAACATAAATTCCGGAAGGAGCATTAGGGATGGATGTAAAAGTAGCAATTAACGGATTTGGGAGAATAGGACGCATGGTTTTCAGAAAGGCCATGGAAGATCATCAATTGAACATTGTCGCGATTAATGCCAGCTACCCGGCTGACACATTAGCGCATTTAATAAAATATGATTCAATTCATGGACGGTTCCGCGGAGAAGTAAACGCAGAAGAGGATGCCCTTGTCGTAAATGGAAAGCGCATTCAACTTGTGAGTGAACGTGACCCGCGCCAGCTCCCATGGAAGGATATGGGAGTGGATATCGTCATTGAAGCTACCGGCAAATTTAAGACGAAGGAAACAGCAGGATACCATCTTGAAGCAGGTGCGAAGAAGGTTATCATTACGGCACCTGCTAAAGAAGAGGATGTTACAATTGTCATGGGCGTTAACGATGGTGAATATGATGCGGAAAAACATGACATCATTTCAAACGCTTCATGTACGACGAATTGTCTTGCGCCGGTAGTCAAAGTGCTGCAAGATCAGTTTGGGATTGAAAACGGTCTCATGACAACCGTTCATTCCTACACGAATGATCAGAAAAACATCGATAATCCGCATAAGGACCTGCGCAGAGCGCGGGCCTGCGCGCAGTCGATCATTCCGACTTCCACCGGGGCTGCCAAAGCGCTGTCAAAAGTCATGCCTGAAATGAAGGGCAGGATGCATGGAATGGCACTAAGAGTTCCGACTCCAAACGTTTCCCTTGTCGACCTTGTTGTAGATCTGGATCGGGATGTGACGATTGAAGAAGTGAACGAGGCCTTTAAAACAGCTTCAAAAGGATCTCTTAAAGGGATTTTGGGCGTTTCTGATGAACCGCTTGTCTCTATAGATTTTACAACTACTGAAGAATCTTCCATTATCGATGGTTTATCGACCATGGTGATCGGAGAACGAAAAGTGAAGGTTCTGGCATGGTATGACAATGAGTGGGGTTATTCCTCACGGGTTGTCGATTTGGCGCAGATGGTGGCTGAAAAAATAGCCGGGCGCACAAAAGTACAGGCTTCCTGATTCACAGGCCAGCATGGTTCTTGCATAAGAGGGGATTGTCCGATCAGGATGATCCCCTTTATTTATACATATGTTTCATAAGGGCAGGTATCGGCAAGGCAATGAATCACTTTTCTCTCTCTTTTTTTCTGTAGCGGTTTTGTCAAATCCCTGTGTCTAAAATACGGTTTTTTTATTGCAAAGAAGAAGAAGACAGAGTATACTATGTTTCGTACTTGAAAAAGCGGGTGACCATAGTGTTACTTAAAGGGTTAGGACCTCTTCGGACTAACTTTCCCCCGTGGTAATGACTACTCACCTGGCTGATTCTTCAAATTATTTCACAGGGGGGAACGAGCTCATGGATACTATGGGTCGTCATGTAATTCGTGAATTATGGGGATGCAACACTGACAAACTGAATGATTTGAAACTGATTGAAGAAGTTTTTGTGGATGCTGCACTAAAAGCAGGTGCCGAAGTCCGAGAAGTGGCGTTTCATAAATTTGCTCCCCACGGAGTGAGCGGTGTTGTCATTATATCTGAATCCCATCTGACTATCCACAGCTTTCCGGAACACGGCTATGCAAGCATAGATGTTTATACGTGCGGTGACCGTATTGATCCTAATGTCGCTGCTGATTTCATTACCGAAGGCCTGGAAGCTAAAACAATTGAAAATCTTGAAGTGCCAAGAGGCATGGGGCCAGTAAAAGTGGCAAGCACAAATGTCAAAGCACTTTAACTGATACGGTATGAGGAAAAGAGGTGTATGAATATGCATCTCTTTTTTCACTTTTATAAGAGTAGAGCATCCGGTCCATGCAGGGCCGGCAGCTCTGTTTTTACTGTTTATTACTATTGCGGAAGGTGGCTTTTGAACAATGAGCATAAAACAGACGGTTGCAAAGTTTGTAAACAAGCATGCTGAAACAAGCGAACACCACCCGGCAGAATCGTTAAGGACCCATTATTATAAAACAAAACAGGAGGACGCTTCTCAAGCTGTCAGGAACATCCTGTCATCGATGAGCGGCTCTGTCATCAGGGGAGAATCAAAGGAGCGAGGTGAATTGAGCGCCGATCTCGATAACGGAAAAGCATTTCTTGTTGCAACGGCAGTGACTGTAAAGCCTTTTCGGACAGCTGTCGATTTTTCTGTTTCCATGAATTCATCAATCGTCCCGTTCGGCCTCGGGTATCCTTCTGCAAAGATCGAATTTTTATATCGTGAGTTGAATAAAGAATTATCATTTATCGGCACAGGGTTGGCGGACAAACTGTAGCAATTGTCAGGAAAATGGGCTTGTACCCTTATCGCAATTTCTTTATCATATAAAGTAAGAAATTGTCGTATGACGTTTGGAGTGAGGAAGATGCGCTGTCCCAATTGCCAGCATAATGGCACACGCGTACTCGATTCAAGGCCGGTGGAAGATGGAAGGTCCATCCGCAGAAGAAGAGAATGCGAACAATGCAATTACCGGTTTACGACATTCGAAAAGGTCGAAGAAATACCGCTCATTGTCGTAAAAAAGGAAGGAACACGGGAAGAGTTCAGCCGGGAGAAAATTCTCCGCGGCCTCATTAAAGCATGTGAAAAACGGCCGGTTCCCCTGCAAAAAATCGAAGACATCACACATGAAGTCGAGCGGGAACTCCGCAACCAGGGTGTTTCTGAAGTGAAGAGTGAAGATATCGGTTCGATGGTGATGGATCGGCTTGCAAGGGTGGATGAAGTTGCTTACGTCCGCTTTGCTTCTGTTTATCGCCAATTTAAAGACGTGAATGTGTTTTTAGAGGAATTGAAAGACTTGATCAATCGGACGGATGAAAAAAACTGATGACAGCAGCACAATTCAGTTAAATTGACGGCAAATCAGCATCTGGCGATTACACCACCCGCTGGCCAGCGGCACATATTTTTAACGAAACGGGGCGAAGGCAGCTTGTGAAGTTCTGCATCCGGCCCGCTTTTCATTTAAATCAAAAACGTTCTAAATGAGCAAAGAAGGAGCATCGAGCATGGGAGAACATCACTGGCAAAACCTGCTACCGGTTGACCGTTACCAGGTGAAAACGAATGGAAGCCTTACGGATGATGAGATGGTGACGGTCACCCGCCTATACCTGCCCTTGATCGGCAGCGAGGCCTTCAGCCTGTACATGGCCATGTTGGCCGATGTCGACTCTTTCCGCTGCTGGGGGGAAGAGGCAGCCCATGTGGCGCTCATGAGCATGACAGGACAGGATCTGAAGCAGCTTTTTGAAGCCAGAAAGACACTGGAAGGCATCGGGCTCCTGAAAACTTATCTCCAAGTTAAAAGTGATGTGCGCCATTACGTATATGAACTGCAGCCGCCGCTCACTCCAAACGACTTTTTTACTGATGGCATGCTGAATGTCTACTTATATAATAAACTTGGAAAAACAACATTCCATAAAGTGAAAAGGGATATGGTTATCGAATCCATTGATGAAGAGGGTCTTGAACAGGTCACTCACAGTTTCAGCGAAGTGTTCACTTCATTGAACCCTTCAGAACTTATGCAAAAGGCCGGTTCTGAAATGGAAGGGGCTTTTGAGCTGGAGGGCCCAAATGAGGAATACAAAAGCAAGGCGGACGGCGAAGTTTCGTTCGGTTCAGCCGACTTTGATTTTGACTTTCTTCTGGCGGGGATTTCCGATCATTTTCTTCCTGAAAAAGCCTTCACAACTACTGTGAAAGATGCGATTATTAAAGTTGCCTATATTTATAATATTCCTGAGATGGACATGCAGCAGGTGGTGTTGAATTCAATCGATTTAAGTACCGACCAGATCAGTGTGGAGCAGCTCCGCAAAGAGGCCAGCTCGTGGTACCAGACGAGGCATGGCGGCGGGCTCCCTGACCTTGTAAAACGGAAACAGCCTGTCCATTACCGCAGCGGGACGGAAACCCCCGCTACGGAAGAAGAAAAAAAGATCCGATACTGGGAAGAAAGTTCACCGTATCAAGTCATCAAGGATATCTCCGGCGGCGAACCTTCGGCAGCAGATTTGAAGTTGGTGGAAGACATTATGTTCAAGCAGAAGCTTCTGCCGGGAGTCATGAATGTCCTGTTGGAATTCGTCATGCTCAAGCATGATATGAAACTGCCGAAAAGCTATATTGAAAAAGTCGCTTCCCACTGGGCACGCAAAAACATCAGGACGGTAAAAGAAGCGATGGCATATGCGAGAGCCGAACACCAAAAAACACTGGCAGACCAGACACAGAAGAAAAACCGTGCTTCAAGGAAAAAGCCAATCCGGACAGAAATGCTGCCCGACTGGCTGAAAAAGCAGGAGCACCAAAAGGATAAACCGGCTGAACCATCCCGGTCCGACTCATTTGATGAAGAGCGGAAAAAACTTGAAGAAAGTCTCCGTGAATTTAAAAAGGAAAAATGACGCCAACTATGGCCAACAATGTAAAGGCAGGTGATCCGGCATGGAGCCGATACAGGACTCTTTCAAAAAATTGCTGCAAAATCCTTCTTTCAAAAAAGAATATGCCGAACTGAAGAGCGCCGTGCTGGCAAACCCGGATGTGAAGCTGTTCCTTGATTACCATCGTATTGCTATGGGCAGTGAAACGGTTGACAGGAGTCTGATGAAGCTTTACGAATATACGACCCAGAACAGGGATTGCAGCGGATGTGAGAGCCTGGATACATGCGGGAACTTGATGCCGGGTTTCGAGCCTGTTCTCATACTTCGGAACAATTATATCGATATTGCGTACGAACCATGCCCGAGAAAACGTCTTGAGGATGAAAAACGGAAACAGTCGAGACTTGTAAAAAGCATGGCTGTTCCCCGGGATGTGCTCGAAGCTTCCATGTCATCACTTGAGCTTGATGACCCTGGACGTTTTGAAGCAATCAAGAAATCGCGAGACTTCGTGAAACAGTATTTAGAGGGAACGGCATGGAAAGGCCTGTATTTCCATGGGCCGTTCGGCGTCGGAAAAACATATTTTCTTGGTGCAATCGCAAATGAGCTTGCCGAAAAAGGCGTTTCATCAATGATCGTTTATACACCTGAGCTCATCCGTGAAATCAAAGGGTCGATGTCAGATGGCACGCTTAATCAAAAGCTTGATGTGATCAAGGAGGCGGCCGTTTTGATGTTTGATGATATCGGTGCCGAATCGATGACAAGCTGGATGCGGGACGAAGTGCTTGGCCCTGTTCTGCAATTTAGGATGATGGAAAAATTGCCGACCTTTTTCACCTCTAATGCCAACTTCGAAGAGCTTGCCCATCATTTCACATATACACAGCGCGGGGAAGTGGAGGAATTGAAAGCAGCCAGGATCATGGAGAGAATCCGTTATCTGGCTGAAGCGGTTGAGGTAGGCGGCAGAAATAGGCGAAGCTAGTCTAACAGTCAATATATCAATTCAAGCCAGGAATCAGCTGGAAAACGGCGGGGCCGATCCCCCTCCGTCAGTTTGATGCCGGCTTTTTTGATTCCAGCTTTCAGCTGGTGTCCCTTTTCTCGTCGCTATTTTACGTTTAATGGACATGTTTCTTCCCTCCGGCCCATATAATGTAACAGTTTAACCGCCAGAAGGAGGGGGAAGCTTGCTCGCCATACAGTTTGAAAATAAAGTGGATGCAGCGCTTTTATATGCGAAACTGCAGCAAAATTGTGTTAACTATCCAGAATATGCAAATGATATAGAATTCCGGTACAGCAAGGTGACCATCCAGGAGCCCTGCCGCAATCGTAACCAGTGGATGAATGCCTTTTTAATCCCTTCTATTGCGGAGTTTATTATCCAGGCGTATGAAGAAAGCTGGATGGCGGAAATTATCGAGCAAACGTTTTTATTCAAGAGCTTTGAAGAACAGGAGCAAATTGTCGCCATTGCCCGTTCCATCATAGCTGGAGAAAAAAAGGATATTCCGATTCGGGGAATTCCAGCCGGGAAAGACCGGACAGTGTTTATCCATGATGCGTTAGATAAAATCTTTGCAGACACACCGTCTTTTTCGTTTGAATCGTTTGTAAGATTCCGTTTGCGCGATTATAGGGAAAGGCTCCGTAAATATGTGGAAGCTGCCATTGATGAATATAAAATGGAGCAGGAATACCAGGATTTTATTGAGAATGCCAGACGCTATGTCGGCTGTAAGCAGGCAGCAGCTGCTGTCGTTCACCTTATCCATGGGCAAAAGGTTCTTTTTTTTGACTCGGAATGGAAACCAATCCGGCAGGCTGATGTCCTGGACCCTGTGGAGGAACAGTTCATAAGGGACCAGCATCTTGATCCGGCTGCATTTGTCATTGCGCCGCTGCTGTCCCTTGTCCCGCGGAAAATTATCCTTTACACGGAGCAGATCGATCACGGAATCGTTCGGACGGTCCAAAATATCTTTGAAGAACGAGTTGTGATCCTTCCGCGGCATGAAAATCCGCTTAATATTTAAAAAGGTCGGCATCGTCACTTGATTTTGCCGGCCATTCTTCATATAATTCTTACATAGAATCATTATTAACGATAAAACTTGTTATGACGAGGACATGAGGAATTGTTACGGTTTACAGAGAGGGGGGCCCTGGCTGGAAGTTCCCTAAACACGGATAATCCCTTACCGCCTCCGAACTTCAGCAGTGAACATGCCAGTAGCTGCTGACGGCCAGTGCCGTTATCACTTTAAGCCGCCTGTATTGTTATGACAGATGCAGGAATCAGGGTGGAACCGCGAGCAGAGCACTCGTCCCTTTTTCAGGGACGGGTGTTTTTTATTTTTATTCGCGGCCCGGGCTTGCTTTGATTTTGTTGATTTGAAACTAAGTGGACGGCGCATGAGCTATGAAGCTTGATGGATAACAGGAACCTCTGCTAAGAAACGCCGTGTCCTGCGGCAACCAGGGCCTGCACGTCTTGCACATGCTCGGAAAGGGAGCTGCTTCTTCTGTTGACTGTCCGGTCTGCAAAAACATTTGATTCAAATCAGCAATTAAAGTCTAATATGGCTAAATAAAAAAAGGAGTGAAGGAAAAATGGCAGAAAACATTAACGTTACGTTTCCTGATGGAGCAGTAAAGGAGTTTCCGCAGGGAACAACAGCAGAAGACATTGCGGCTTCCATCAGCCCGGGGCTGAAGAAAAAAACGCTTGCCGCAAAATATAATGGCCAACTTGTTGACTTGCGGGGCCAGCTTAAGGAAGATGGCGAAATCGAGCTGATCACTCCAGGTTCAGATGAAGCACTCGAAGTTTTGCGCCACAGCAGCGCACACCTCATGGCACAGGCTGTCAAGCGGCTGTATGATGACGTGAAGCTTGGCGTCGGACCGGTAATCGAAGGCGGTTTCTATTATGATATCGATATGGAACATAAATTGACGCCTGAAGATCTCCCGCTAATCGAAAAGGAAATGAAAAAAATTGTGGATGAAAACTTGCAGGTGGAATGTGAAGAGGTTTCACGCCAGAAGGCAAAAGATGTCTACCGTGAAATTGGTGATGAACTGAAACTTGAATTGATTGACGATATTCCTGAGGGGGACAGCATCACAATTTACAGGCAGGGCGAATTTTTTGACCTTTGCCGCGGGCCGCACGTCCCCTCCACTTCGAAAATCAAAGTATTCAAGTTGATGAACATCTCTGGTGCATACTGGCGCGGCGACAGCGACAACAAAATGCTGCAGCGCATCTACGGAACAGCTTTCTTTAAACAGTCCGAGCTTGATGAGCACCTCCGCCTCCTCGAAGAAGCAAAGGAGCGGGACCACCGCAAACTCGGCAAGGAGCTTGAACTGTTTACGGTATCCCAGAAGGTCGGTCAGGGACTTCCGCTCTGGCTGCCGAAAGGGGCGACAATCCGCCGCATCATCGAACGTTACATTGTTGATATCGAGGAGCGTCTCGGCTACAACCATGTTTATACTCCTGTTCTAGGCAGCGTGGACCTTTATAAAACTTCCGGTCACTGGGATCATTACCAGGAAGATATGTTTCCGGCAATGGAGATGGACAACGAACAGCTTGTCCTCCGCCCGATGAATTGCCCCCACCACATGATGGTGTATAAGAACCAGCTGCACAGTTACAGGAACTTGCCGGTGCGCATCGCCGAACTCGGCACAATGCACCGTTATGAAATGTCTGGGGCGCTTGCCGGCCTGCAGCGCGTGCGTGCTATGACACTGAACGATGCCCATATCTTCGCCCGTCCGGACCAGCTGAAAGATGAATTCATCCGCGTGGTGCATTTGGTGCAGGCGGTGTACAGAGACTTCGGCATCAACGATTACTACTTCCGCCTGTCTTACCGTGATCCGGAAGATAAAAAGAAGTATGTGGACAATGACGAAATGTGGGTTAAAGCCCAGGAAATGCTTAAAGAAGCGATGGACGACCTTGGTGTCGAATACGTGGAAGCTGAAGGGGAAGCCGCTTTCTACGGCCCTAAACTCGATGTGCAGGTTAAAACTGCTCTTGGCAAAGATGAAACACTGTCGACTGTACAGCTGGACTTTCACCTGCCGGAACGATTCGATTTGACTTACATCGGAGAAGACGGCAAAGAACATCGGCCGGTCGTCATTCACCGCGGTGTCGTATCGACAATGGAACGTTTTGTCGCCTTCCTCATTGAAGAGTATAAAGGCGCATTCCCGACATGGCTAGCACCTGTGCAGGCCCGCGTGATCCCGGTTTCAGTCGATGCCCATCTCGATTATGCACGCAAAGTCCAGGAAAAATTGCAGTTTGAGGGAATCAGGGTTGAAGTGGATGAGCGCGATGAAAAAATCGGTTATAAAATCAGGGAAGCCCAGGTGCAAAAAATCCCTTATGCACTTGTTGTAGGCGACAAAGAAATTGAAAACGATGCTGTAAATGTAAGAAAATACGGCGAACAGAAATCTGAAACAGTCGGGCTTGAATCCTTCTTGAATGCGATTAAAACAGAAGTCAGCAACAAAAGCAGATAAACGATAGAAGAGGACAGGCGGAATTCCCGCCGTCCTTTTCTTTTTGACCCATATCTTAGAAGCCCATATAATCCATACCGTGTTACTGAAAGGTGTGAAAAAACGGTTCAACGGCATGAAACCAGTGGTGTGGCGTGAAATGAATGGTATTTGGGATGAAAACACATGCGTTCAGCGTGAAAAGCCTGGCGCTTGGCGCGAAAAGTCATGTATACTGCATGAAAGCGCATGGCCGTTGCCCCTTCAGCCGAATCCAGCATCCGGAACATCCGTTCATTCCAATAAAAACAGCAAAATATTTACGAAAACATCCTGTCAGTAAACAAATATACTTATCATTGCAATAAAAAACCCCTTGCTTTTTTCGGGAAAGCCCTGTAACATTGTATTCGTTGTTCAAAAGATGACTCACCACCATAAAAGTTGACATTTGAATTTTGATGATGTTATAGTGGATAAAGATATGAATACGAGTTTGTGAATAAGAAGAAGCACCCGCTTCTCACCTGATTGACGCAAAAGAGCTGTTGACAGGTTTTTCGAATAATAGCCAACCATGATCAGTGAATCGTGGATACTATGTCGAAGTGTGGGTGCATAAGCATCCGCTTTTTTTATGCAATGAAATCCCCCTGTGAAAGCAGCAGTTGCTTCAGTAAGGCACAAACTAACAATTCATGAAAAAACCATGGAGGTGGCTGGTTATTAGTAAGGATAATGTTATCAATGAGTCAATCCGTGCCCGCGAGGTGCGTCTCATCGGGGCAAACGGAGACCAAATCGGCGTCAAGACACGCCAGGAAGCACTTGACATGGCAGCAAACGCCAATTTGGACCTGGTTCTGGTGGCTCCAAATGCCAAACCGCCGGTATGCCGTATCATGGATTACGGGAAGTACCGTTATGAGCAGCAAAAGAAAGAAAAAGAAGCTCGTAAAAACCAGAAGATCATCAATCTTAAGGAAGTCCGTTTAAGTCCCGGTATTGAAGAGCACGATTACAACACGAAGCTGCGCAATGCCCGCAAGTTCCTTGAAAAAGGCGACAAAGTGAAGGCAAGCATTCGTTTCAGAGGCCGTGCGATCACTCACAAAGAATTGGGGCAGCGTGTGCTGGAACGATTAGCAGAAGACTGCAAGGACGTCAGTACAATCGAGTCCAAGCCGAAGATGGAAGGACGCAGCATGTTCTTGATTCTTGCACCAACAAACGAAAAGTAATCGAATCGATTGTAATTTTTCAAGGAGGAATACCACATGCCTAAAATGAAAACTCACAGCGGTTCAGCGAAGCGCTTCAAAAAGACAGGCAAAGGCAAGCTGAAACGCTCACATGCATTTACAAGCCACTTGTTTGCAAACAAGTCGCAAAAGCAAAAGCGGAAACTCCGTAAATCTGCCCTTGTAAGCAAAGGCGATTTCAAGCGTATCCGTCAGATGCTTGACAACCTGAAATAATAACTTCGGAATAGGATAGACTTAGGAGGGAATTTATATGCCACGTGTTAAAGGTGGATATGTGACGCGCCGCCGTCGCAAAAGAACATTAAAATTAGCCAAAGGTTACTATGGTTCCAAACATGCACTCTTCAAAACTGCCAACCAGCAGGTAATGAAGTCATTCATGTATGCTTACCGTGACCGCCGCCAGAAAAAACGGGATTTCCGTAAGCTTTGGATTGCCCGTATCAATGCAGCTGCACGCATGAACGGCATTTCATACAGCCGTTTGATGCATGGCTTGAAGCTGGCAGGCATCGAAGTAAACCGCAAAATGCTTGCTGAACTTGCTGTAAGCGATGAAAAAGGTTTTGCACAATTGGCAGACCAGGCGAAAGCCAGCCTGCAGAAGTAATAAACCTGAATAGAAAGGCCGCTCTCATTATAGAGCGGCTTTTTTACCTTTTATGAAAGAATTTATGCCTAAGCGGCGAATTTTTTGAATATATAAGACGAAACTGCTTCTCCTGTTTCGCCTAAAGGCTCGCCGACCGGCGAGTTTTTTTATAGGTGGCTCCGTTAAGTGCGGCTGGTGATACCCGCTGAATCGTCTATGTAGAGGTGCCGTGGCCAGATTAGAGGAACGATTCATTGGTAATCGTCCATGTAGATGTGCCCTCGCCCGATTAGAGAGGAAAACCCGAATATCTTGTCCTTAAAAAATGTCCCGGCAATGTGTAAAATCAACTCCGTTCTTTTAACATAAGCCTATTAGATAAAAAGTATAAATTTTTCAAGGAAAATCAGCGTCCAGCTCCAACATCATAGAGCTGTGATCCCCTAAGGAAGGGAAAACCGCCTTCCTGCAGGAATCCCCGATCATGCGTATGCGTTCCCGAAAAGGCCTCCGGAGCACGCCGCTAAGCAGGCATCTTGCGCTTTTTTGTTGTTAAGGAAAGTATAATAACGTTGTGGATAAAAAACGAGGAGAGAGTCATCCAGCTCCAGTCGCCGGCGGCTATCGTCAGAAGTGGTGATTCCCCTCCAGAAGGAAAGATTCACTTTCCTGCGGGCTCCCCCGCTTATGCGTACACCGCTAAGCGGGGCGCATTGCGCTTTTCTTGTTTACTGGAGCAGTAGGGGTGTCAGTGAAGTGGTAATCCTATTTTTAAGGTGAATGAATTCCAATTTGGGGTCAGAGTATCTCCATTGAATCGGTGAAGAGGGAAAGGAAAAAAGTTGATCAGTAAACAAGCAAGTCTTTATCGGACACATAAGCCATTTTCAGCAGTTATTTAAATAATGTTTTGCTTTTATTTTCAGGAAAAAAGGGAGGAATAAAAATGAGCCTTACATACCTGCTGGCAGGATGGGCGATTGCAGTAAACATAACAGGCTTTGCCATAATGGGCATGGATAAACGAAGGGCAGTGAAGCAGCGCTGGCGGATACCGGAGAAAACAATCTGGATGCTTTCGCTTTTCGGAGGGGCAGCAGGAGTTGGGGCCGGCATGAGAAAGTTCAGGCATAAAACAAAACATATTGCATTCCAGTTTGGAGTTCCGGTCCTTCTATTTTTTAATATGGCAGCATATATATGGCTATTTGTCCTTATTGTAAGCTGAATTCATCAACGGCCGTACTGGCGCATATCCTCTAAATAAGGAGGGGAGAGAATGGAGCAAACCACAGTGATGCTGGCAGCGATAGTGAAGACAACCGGTTTATTTGCTCCGGCCTTATTTATCATCCTGCATATTCTTCGGCCGTTTCTGTTCATACCGGTGGCGGCTGTCTGTGTGGCTGGCGGTGTGCTGTTCGGACCGCTTGCAGGAGCGGTATATTCGGCGATCGGCATTTCGTTCGTCAGTTTTTCTTTTTATTATTTGGGGAGCATGTTTCCAAAAATGTTTGAGCGGCTTTCCGCGTTGAAGCAGAAGTGGTTCGGCCGGCGGGGGCAGTTCTCGGCAGGTCAAATCACCATTTTGCGGCTGCTGCCGTTCATGCACTTTCATCTGCTATCATTATGTATTATGGAATCCACTAAAAATTTCAAGGACTATATGAAAACATCTATTTTTGCAAATATTCCGCTTGCAGTTGTCTACACGGCTTTCGGCGGCATGATCGAAAAAATGGCGATCGGGCCTGCAGTACTGTTTGCGGCGGTTTTAGCCGCGTTGTTTTATGTTTTTCGGACGAAAAATACGGTTTTCAAGTGGGATGAATTTTTTGAGGCCCGTTCTGTTTCCTGACCAGCCTGCAAAAAACCATGGGAATCGCCGGCGTGCCGGTGGTTCCCATGGTTTTTTGCTGTGTTCATGCTTATATAAGTTTCCATCTACATCATTGCCAGAAATTCTTTTACAGGGCTTTTCCACTCAATTTTGGCATTCGGGTAGCGGATCAGGATTTCCTTTTCGATAAAATAGAAGTCCTCCCTGTCCATTCCGACAAGCCGGTCAGGCTGTTTGACCCGCATGGATACATCAACGACCTCAAACGCCTTTTCGGTTGTACCCAGATATTTCTCCCCTTCGAATAAAACGCCTTTATACGTTAAGAGCAGGTTTTTTCGAACGTTATTTTGATCATCAAGAAGAAAAAACTTTTTTTGCTCATAGGCCAGTTCAAGCTTCCGCATCGGATTCAATACATATTTGAACGCCGAATAAATCAGCAGGATGACGGCTGCCAGGATAAACAGCCGAAATAAAATGATAATCATTGCCTTTCACTCCCTGTATATCCGGCATTCCGTTACATGAAATGCGCCCTTTTGGTAGAATAGGAAAAGAAGCAAATCTGCGTGTAATACGTTATACCCTTTTTACGATTATAGCTGAAAAAGGTTTCAAAGTATAAGCAGATCGCAAAAAAAACATGGAGGTGAATGCATGGGAGACCGGCTGGAACTTAACCGCCTGATCCGGATGCAAAAGGAACTTGACAGCAGGATAGAATCGGAACGGAAACTCGGCAGCCAGGATTTGACTGATCGGAAAATACTGGCGCTGTTCGTGGAGTTGGGGGAACTGGCCAATGAGACAAGGTGCTTCAAGTTCTGGAGCAGCAAACCGCCTGCAGCGGATGATGTCATCTTGGAAGAATATGTTGACTGCCTCCACTTTATTCTGTCGATCGGAATCGGATTGGGATGGGAACGTAAAATGAAGGCGGAATTTGAGCAATCGGATAATGAAATGACTTCTTTATTCAATAACGTTTTTACACTCACAGCTGATTTCAATAAAGACAGGTCGCTTTTGCGCTTTTCAGAGATGTTTACGGCATTTCTCACACTTGGAGGAAAGCTCGGCTTCAGCGGTGCTGTTATCGAACGCGGCTATTTTGACAAAAACAAAGAAAACCATAACAGGCAGGAACAGGGATATTAACATTTCGTAAGTCTAAACTTTGTCTGAGCCAGCTAATAAGTTATAATATGATTTGAATACATAATGAAGGGGGATTTTGCCTTATATGGCTAAATTAGACGAAACACTGCAAATGCTGAAAGAGCTTACGGATGCAAAAGGCATTCCGGGCAATGAACGTGAAGCGCGTGATGTCATGCGCAAATACATTGAGCCGTATGCGGATGAAATGCTGATGGATAATATCGGAAGCCTCATCGCAAAGAAAACAGGAAAAGAAGGCGGCCCGAAAGTAATGGTGGCAGGCCATCTCGATGAGGTCGGATTCATGGTGACCCAGATTGATGATAAAGGTTTCCTCCGTTTCCAGACAGTCGGCGGCTGGTGGTCACAGGTCATGCTGGCCCAGCGTGTAACGATCCAAACAAGGAAAGGCGATATCACAGGTGTTGTCGGTTCCAAGCCGCCGCACATCCTGCCTGCGGAAGCACGGAAAAAGCCGGTTGAAATCAAAGATATGTTCATCGATATCGGAGCATCCAGCAAGGATGAAGCGATGGAGTGGGGAGTAAAACCGGGAGATTCCATTGTGCCTTATTTTGAATTCACCGTCATGAACAATGAAAAAATGCTCCTTGCAAAAGCATGGGATAACCGCATCGGCTGTGCAATCGCCATTGACGTATTGAAGAAGCTCAAGGATGAGGCCCACCCGAATGTCGTCTACGGCGTAGGAAATGTCCAGGAGGAAGTTGGGCTGCGGGGTGCAAAAACCGCAACCAATCTTATTAAGCCTGACATCGGATTCGCTGTTGATGTCGGTATTGCCGGCGACACACCGGGGATTACTGAAAAAGAAGCGCAAAGCAAAATGGGTGAAGGACCGCAAATCATCCTTTATGATGCATCAATGGTCTCCCACAAAGGCTTGCGTGACTTTGTAACGGATACAGCTGATAAAGCAGGGATTCCTTATCAGTTTGATGCCATTGCAGGCGGCGGCACAGATGCCGGTTCCATCCACCTGACGGCAAACGGCGTACCTGCGCTTTCGATTACGATTGCAACACGTTACATCCATTCGCATGCGGCGATGCTGCACCGCGATGATTATGAAAATGCAGTTAAACTGATCGTTGAAGTCATCAAAGGCCTTGACGAAGAGAAAGTCAAAGAAATTACGTTTGGTTAATAGGATAATGGAAAAAAGCCGGATGCGATTATCCGGCTTTTTTCTTGCGTATGCTGGCGCCCTTGCCAGTTGTGCCTGATGCTCAGGACACCGGCGATCAGCTGTTAAGCATTACCCTCCCAGAAAGAAGTAAGGGCTATGCTGATATGGACACCGCATCCGCATTTCCGTTATTTCTTCAGCCCTGACTCCATTACCTCAAGCATTTCCGTATGGTCCTGTTCGTCCGTGTTCTGCCACAGCACTTCAAAAAGGACGCCGAGCCCCGGGAGCATTTTCTCTTCTCCGCTTTGAAGAGCATCCTGGATTGTTGCTTGAAGCTGCTGCTGATCATGTCCAGTGATGTTTGCCATAATGGCCTGTCTTAGATTGAAATTCATGTCCAGCACCTCTTTTAGTTTAGTTTTGAGCGGGCACATGTAGTTTTTGCAATATCGTTTGGATTATGTATAGGAGACAGGCTATAATAGTGATGGTTCAAAGGAAAAGAGGGATTATGTTGAAGCGGATTGAGTCACCAAAAAATCCATTTGCAAAACAACTGAAAAAATTACATACAAAGAAAGAGCGTGAAAAAAGCGGCACGTTTTTAATCGAGGGATGGCACCTTGTAGAAGAGGCGATTGTTTCAAAAACGGGAATTGTTCAGCTGGTTATAAGTGAGGACGAGAGTTTTCCGGCCCATTGGGACGTTTCAGGGATGGAAATCATTTATGCATCACCGGAAGTGATGAAGTCCATCAGTGATATGGAATCGCCGCAGGGAGTTGCCGCCGTATGCACAATCGAAGAAAAACAGCCTGTGCAATTTAAAAAGCTGCTGTTTATTGATGGTGTCCAGGACCCAGGGAATGTCGGCACGCTGATTCGTACGGCTGATGCTGCCGGATTGGACGGAGTCATCCTGGGAAAGGGAAGCGCAGACCTTTATAACAGTAAAGTTCTCCGCTCCACCCAGGGATCTATTTTCCATCTGCCTGTCGTGCGTGCTGATCTGCAGGATTGGATTGCAAAGGTACGTTCAAACGGAATGACGATTTACGGCAGTTCACTGAAGGATGCATCAAATTACAGGGAGATGACCGCTGAACGGCCATATGCCCTTATCGTCGGAAATGAAGGAAGCGGTGTTACCCCGGAACTATTGGCTCAAACGGACCAGAATCTATATATTCCGATTTCAGGAAAGGCGGAATCACTTAACGTGACAGTGGCGGCCGGCATTCTGCTGTTTCATCTGAAATAGGCTCTGTAAACCGAAATTAAACAAAGTTTCAGCTTAGCCTTGAAGTAAAGAAGGTTGCGTGCCGGCGTAATTCCCTCTATAATTAAAAAATAATTGGATAATGACGTTAAAGACGAAGAAGGAGAGCAGTACATTGCCGCTCGCCCTGCCAGGGAGAAGATGCCGCTGACTGGAAGCATCTTCATGTGCGAAGCAATCGAATTCACTCCGGAGTCGGCGCCGGGACTTTTTCCTTTCCGGAAAAATAAAGGCGCATCGGTGAAGAGCCGTTATTTCAATGAAGTGAACCGTTACGCTGCATATATGCGGAGTTGAATGGTTAACAAGGGTGGTACCGCGAAATGAAACCTCGTCCCTTACCAGGGATGGGGTTTTTTTATGTATTGGCGGAATCACTGTTTTATACATAAAGCCAACAAAGGAGGAAAACTGATGGAAGAAAAGCTGATGAGCCTTAAAGAAGAAGCGCTCGGTAAAATTGAGAAGGCAGAGGAATTAAAGGAGCTTCAAGATGTGCGGGTCGCTTATCTTGGAAAAAAGGGACCGATAACAGAAGTTCTGCGCGGTATGAGGAAACTTCCTGCCGAAGAGCGCCCGAAAATGGGGCAGCTTGCCAATGAAGTACGCGCTGCGATCACTGAAACACTCGAAAGCAAGCAGGATCAACTGAAGAAACTTGAGGTCGAAAGAAAGCTCGCATCAGAACAAATCGATGTTACATTGCCGGGACGGCCGGTGAAGCAGGGCAATCATCACCCGCTTACCGCTGTCATAGAGGAAATCGAGGACCTGTTTATCGGTATGGGTTATTCCATCGCTGAAGGTCCTGAAGTAGAAACCGATTATTACAACTTTGAGGCGCTTAACTTGCCGAAGGGACATCCGGCCCGTGACATGCAGGACTCTTTTTACATTTCCGAAGAATTGCTGCTTCGGACACATACCTCGCCGGTACAGGCCCGCACGATGGAAAAGCATGAAGGAAAAGGTCCCGTCAAAATCATTTGTCCGGGTAAGGTTTACCGGAGAGATACAGATGATGCAACACATTCGCATCAGTTCATGCAAATTGAGGGACTTGTCGTAGATGAAAACATCCGGATGAGCGATTTGAAAGGGACCCTTGAAGTGTTTGCGAAACAAATGTTCGGCGAGAATCGCGAAATCCGCCTTCGCCCAAGTTTCTTCCCGTTTACGGAGCCGTCGGTAGAAGTTGATGTTTCCTGCAAAATGTGCGGCGGAGAGGGCTGCAATGTTTGTAAGCAAACAGGCTGGATTGAAATCCTCGGTGCCGGAATGGTGCATCCGAATGTATTGGAAATGGCTGGATTCGATTCCACTAAATATACAGGGTTTGCATTCGGCATGGGGCCTGAGCGGATTGCGATGCTCAAATACGGCATTGAGGACATCCGCCATTTCTATACAGATGATCTCCGTTTCTTAGCACAATTCAAAAGGGCATAACCTGAAATGAAGGAAAACGGCCACAGGAGGGAGCAATTAAAATGCTGGTATCTTATAACTGGTTGAAGGAATATGTGGATATTGCCACTATTACCCCTGAAGAGCTTGCTGATAAAATAACGCTCAGCGGCATTGAAGTGGAAGGGGTCGAAAAACTCGATAAAGGCTTGAAAAATATCATTGTCGGATATGTGCTTCAATGCGAACAGCATCCGAATGCTGATAAATTGAATGTATGCATGGTTGATATCGGTGAGGGTGAACCTGTGCAAATCATCTGCGGTGCGCCGAATGTCGCGAAGGGCCAAAAAGTCGCGGTCGCGAAAGTGGGAGCTGTCCTGCCGGGAAATTTCAAAATCAAAAAGGCGAAGCTCCGCGGGGAAGCATCCAACGGTATGATTTGTTCGCTGCAGGAACTCGGGATTGAAAGCAAACTCGTCGCAAAGGAATTTGCTGACGGCATTTATGTTTTTCCGGAAGATACGAAAGTGGGCACAGACGCCATCAAACAGCTTAACCTTGATGACTCCGTTCTCGAGCTCGGCCTGACGCCGAATCGTGCTGACGCCATGAACATGTTTGGGGTTGCCTATGAGACGGCAGCCATTTTGAAAAAAAATATCAAATTTCCGGAAATTGAACTGAATGCCGGCGGCGGCCATGTTGCCGATGCAGTCTCGGTATCGGTTGAAAACGCTGACGATAACCCGTATTACGGTGCGCGGGTTGTCAGGGATGTGAAAATCGGACCTTCACCGCTCTGGATGCAAAACCGTCTGGTCGCATCCGGCATCCGTCCGAGTAATAACATCGTCGATATCACAAACTATATTATGCTTGAATATGGACAGCCGCTGCATGCGTTCGACCTTGACCGTCTCGGTTCAAAGGAAATCGTTGTCCGCCGGGCGAAGGATGGGGAAAAAATCACAACCCTTGATGATATGGAACGGACGCTGACATCCGCCCATCTAGTCATCACAAATGGAAAAAATCCGGTAGCACTGGCTGGTGTCATGGGCGGAGCCGATTCAGAGGTGCAGAATGATACGGTGAACGTCCTGATTGAATCGGCCGTGTTTGATGGACAGAGGATCAGAACGGCATCAAAAGATCATGGGCTGCGCAGTGAAGCGAGTTCCCGTTATGAAAAAGGCCTTGATCCTTATCGGGCGAAGGAAGCTGCCGACCGGGCAGCTGCTTTGATGTCTGAATATGCAGGAGGCACGGTGCTTGAGGGGATTGCCGAGGCCGACAACCTGACGAAAGAACCGGCTGTATTGACGATTGCTTCCGAAAAGATCAACCGGGTGCTCGGAACTGAGATCAGTGTTTCTGAAACAGCGGATATCTTCAAAGCGCTCCGTTTCGAATATAAAGAAGAAAACGGCGATTTTACGGTCACTGTTCCGACCCGGCGCCCGGATATTACAATCGAAGAAGACTTGATTGAAGAAGTCGGGCGCTTATATGGATATGAAAAAATACCAACTACGCTGCCTGTGCTGGAAGCTAAACCAGGCCGGCTGACTGAATACCAGGAGAAGCGCCGCGCGGTTCGCCGCTATCTTGAAGGTGCAGGATTGATGCAGTCGGTCACTTACTCACTGACAAGCGAGGAAAAAGTACAATCCTACACCGTTCATGAGGGCTTTACGCCGGTGAAATTGGCCATGCCGATGAGTGAAGAACGCAGCATGCTCAGACTCAGCATTGTGCCTCATTTGCTGGATGTTATCCAATACAACATTGCCAGGCAAATTGAGAATGCGGCTTTTTATGAAACGGCATCCGTGTTTCTTTCAAAAGACGGAAGTGCATCTGCTCTCCCTGATGAAGTGGAGCATCTTGCCGGAGCCGTCACCGGTTTGTGGGAAAGCCACCAATGGCAGGGGGTCAAGACACCGGTTGACTTTTTCACAGTAAAAGGAATTCTTGAAGGGATGTTCAGCCTTCTTGATGTTATGGAGGACATTTCCTATCAGCCTTCACAACTGCCAGGACTGCATCCGGGCCGGACGGCAGAAATTATGTTCAAAAACGAAAAAGTCGGCTACATTGGGCAAGTCCACCCTGAAACACAAGCCGAAATGGATTTGAATGAAACGTATGTATTTGAGCTGAATCTCGAGCGGCTTTTGAGCCTTGAAGCACAAGAGCTCCAGTATACGCCTATTCCGCGTTACCCTTCCATCACAAGGGATATCGCCATTGTCGCGGATGAAACCCTTTCTGCCGCAAGGGCCGAGGAAGTCATCAAAGAGGCAGGCGGAAAGCTCCTCAAAGAAACATCTCTATTTGATGTATATCAGGGCGAGCATATGGAAGAAGGCAAAAAATCACTGGCGTTCTCTCTCAAATACTATGATCCGGAACGGACACTGACGGATGAAGAGGTGACGGAAACCCATAACGGCGTTTTGCGGGCCCTCGAAGAGAAATTGAATACATCACTCCGCAGCTAATGCGGACATCAAAAAAAAGCAGCTTACCCGTTAGCCAGACGGTCAAGCTGCTTTTTTTATTGTTAAGGAAGTTATAAAATGTAAGCGCTGTGGATAAAAAGCCAGAAGGGAATCGTCCAGCTCCAGGCGCCAGCGGCTATCGTCATAAGCGGTGATCCCCTCCGGGAGGAAAGGGCACCTCCCTGCGGGAACCCCTGCTTATGCTTGCACCGCTATGCGGGCGCCTTGCGCATTTGTTCTTACCTTTTCATAAGATTCAAGGCTTTCTCGGTATTGGCAAAATGAACTTTGGCGAATTTACGCATGGCTTCTGCCCCGTGTTTCCTCATCAGTACAGCAGCGGCTTCATCAACCCGGGCTCCAGCACCTTTAGGAAGGACCATTCCGGCAGCTTCAGACAGCTTTTCAAATTCTTTGATGAAAGCATAACGGGCAATGATGGAAGCGGCAGCGACACTTAAGTGGACCCCTTCAGCTTTTGTGGAAAAATAAACGTTTTTTTTGATTTTTTGTTCTTTTCCTCTGATGTGTTTAAAGTAAACTGCCGGCTGGGCAAACTGGTCGATCAGCACCCCGTCAGGCTTTTCCGGCTTGATTTTTTTGACAAGGTGATTGATCGCCTGATTGTGGAGCAAGGCTTTCATTTTTCCCTGGGTCATGCCGTTTTCCTGAAGCTCGTTGTATTTTTCATTGCGGAGAATGAGCAGGCTGTGGGGCACGATTGACTTTATCGCCTTTGCAATATCTGTGATTTGCGTGTCATTCAAGTTTTTTGAATCCTTTACGCCAAGGCTTTTCAATTTACCAGTCATATCGGCCGGTACGTAGGCTGCCACGACAGTCATCGGCCCAAAATAATCACCGGTGCCCACTTCATCGGAGCCGATAATCGACAATGATTCAATATTTTCCGGCGGCCTGTATAGCGCTTCGGACTTAGGGGCTGAGGGTCTCTTTGAAGTTCCGGTTGTCCCTTTTGCTTCCCAGGCGGCGATTTCAACTCCGGATTCCTTCCCCTGGAACAGCACTTTTCCTGACTTATAAGCAGTAATTGTGCATCCCGGAAGTTTTGCTGTGAAGACGCCTCCCTGCGGCACTTTCTCCTGGAGATACTCTTTATAATGGTTTTTCATTTCTTTTAACACAGCATCTGATATTTTTAACACACCGTTCGACACACTGCCAACTCCTTTCGTCTTTCCCATCGTATCATGCCGGAGCTGAAAAAGTTATAGGTTTTGCTGCAGGAAGGCAGTCAACCAGGAGACAGACGGTGGGAAGAGGATATGGATGTACGCTGGCAGCGGCAAGGGGAAGGATGCGTTCTGGCAAAGGAATAACCGCAGAAATCCCGCGGATTTAGCCGCAAATCAGCTGAAGTTGAAAAAATCAGAAAAGGTACATCTATATAATTACGCCTATTTCACGCCGAACACTGCGATTATCACGCAGACCTCCCGCTTTTTCCCGCCTTGCAGCTGCTTTCACGCGGTACGGGAGTTTTTCGCGCCGGAAGCTGCTTGTTTCACGCCAGACGTGCAATTTTCACTCGGAATCCCAGGCTTTTCCCGCCATGCGGC
>NZ_LWBL02000076.1 GCF_001644195.2 Bacillus marinisedimentorum
TTCCGAATGCCGCCGCGTTATGGCGACTTTATTAATATAACACACTGACCAACTCAAGTCAACATGTTTCAGAAAAGCTGTTTTAAAAAAACTGCTACCGCCGCTGTTCGTTTTCAGCGACGGTATATAACTTACCATGTTATTTAGTTATCCGTCAATAACTATTCTTAAATTTCCTTTGCTTTATACTTCCGGTGGAAAATCCCCTTTCCTTTTGTTTCGACTTCAACATCTTCCACCAGCCCTTTATCAATTAAATGTTCCAGCATCGCCCCAAGATCCACTGAGTAGCTTTTCAGCTCCGCTTTATTCATCAAATCACCAAATGACCACAGTCCTTCCTGTGAACTGATAACATCGAGCATGTGGGCTGCTCCTGTACGGGTCCTGGAGTTGATCGAATATTCGCTTGCCAGGAGAAGCAATTCAATTTTCTTTTGAAGGGACTCGTCACTTTCTACAAGTTCTTGATAGAGTTTATAAATTTCCGGCTCAATCCGTTTCACCTGATTCCAGACGGTCACCTCCGGGTGGAATCCGTTTTCGATTACAGACAGGCGGGCCAGGTGATGAAGCGCATGGACAATATTGTTATACGCATCTAAATAATGCTGTGATTCATACAGCTCTTTGCCTTCGGTAAAGCGGCGGATGAGTTTTGCAAACTCGACCCCCATCCTGTATTTTCGGTCAGCAGGAGGGAATTCCCTTAGCCGCTCCCGCTCCTTTGCGATATATTCATTCCGTTCAAAAAGCACCTGTCCATTCAACACCCAATCGACCGCACGGCGGTGCGATCCTTCAAGAATCCATTCCTTCACCTGGTGTTCTTCCACAAGGTGAAGCGCAGCCTTTTTATCCTGGAACTCATAATGTTTTACATACCACGGCATTTCAAGTTCTTCCGCAATCACAAACAAAATGACATCAAAATTGTCCGTTGACGCACTGAATTCATGTTTTTTCTCTATTAATAATATTCCCAGGGTTCCGGGATTGCCGGCCCTTTCCTGGTATATTGGCCGTAAAAGATCCTCCATATTGATTCCTCCACCTGAATTTAAATAACGAAATCATCAGTTTGAAACTTCGACAGCAGGTGTGAAACTCCTTTTTTAATGGCCGATTATTTATTGCCGGGTCTTTTATTATGCTATACAATAACTCTGGGAGGGAATAGTATGGGCCTTAAGTATTCAAGCAAGATCAATAAAATCCGCACCTTCGCTTTAAGTTTGATTTTTATCGGAATAGCCGTTATGTATATAGGGATCTTTTTCCGGACAAGCCCATGGCTGATGACTTCATTTATCCTGCTCGGTTTTTTGGCCATCATCGCAAGTACTGGCGTGTATTTCTGGATCGGAATGCTTTCAACAAAAACCGTTCAGGTCGTTTGCCCGAATTGCGGAAAACCGACAAAAGTGCTCGGCCGGGTAGATATGTGCATGCATTGCAGCGAACCGCTTACGCTCGACCCTGACCTGGAAGGCAAAGACTTCGATGAGAAATATAATCGTAAACAGCCCTCAAAAACAAAATAATCTCAATTTTTTGCAAAGGGTATGTTAAAGGATATTGTTCCAGTAATACAAAAAAGAAACCCGAAAGGCCGGTCAATTGCCTTTCGGGTTTCTTTAATGTTCCTTCTTTTGCCGGCAAGCCGGGCATACTCCGTAGATTTCCATACGATGGTGGCTTACATCGAAACCGGTTACCTGCTCAGACAGTGTTTCCACTTCATCCAATCCCGGATAGTGGAAATCTACAATCTTGCCGCATTCATTACAGATGATATGGTAGTGGGTCGTTGTATTGCAATCAAACCGGCTGGAAGAATCTCCGTAAGTGAGTTCCTTTACCAGGCCTACTTCTTTGAAAACCCTCAGGTTATTATAGACCGTTGCGACACTCATATTCGGAAATTTACCTTCAAGCGATTTATATATATCATCTGCGGTTGGATGAGCCTCTGATTTAATCAAGTATTCCAAAATCGCATGACGCTGTGGAGTAATGCGCACTCCGGCATCTTTCAACGTATCCAATGATTCATGCAAACGATCAGTAAGCACCGTCATGCACCCCTTTTTTAAAGCATTCTTATATTATAATATTTATAATCAGTGTACCTGTTCTTGTATCTTTTTGTCAAACATCTGTATCCGTAAACGTTTGTAATCTGGCTTCTGATCGGTAAAACGCGGTTTCTTTTCCTTATTAATATTCATTCTTATTATATATTTATTCCCAACACCATCTTTTGTTACACATTATCCTCGTGCAAGTTGGGCTCTGTTTTCCCCTCTTTATAATTTACATAACGGGCCGCCACAAACAAAAAATCGGAAAGCCTGTTTAAGTAGCGGATAACGAGCTGGTTAACGCCCTCTACTCCGATGGCGCGCCGCTCTGCCCGCCTCGCAATGGTCCGAGCCGAGTGAAAAGCTGCTCCAGCTCTGCTCCCGCCCGGCAAAATGAAACTTTTCAAAGCCGGAAGCTCCTCTTCCCACCTGTCGATTGCTTTTTCCAGTTCTTCAATATCGCTGTTTGTGAGTTTCCATTTGACCTTCTTGCCTGGAGGCGTCGCGAGTTCTGCCCCTACGTGGAACAGCACCGTTTGCACTTTGTTCATGATTTCAAGAATATCCAAATCGCCTTCCCACTTTTGGGGAGTCAGGTGGCTCACAGCAACACCGATCATGGAATTCGCTTCATCACACGTTCCGTAAGCTTCAACACGCACATCCGTTTTAGGCACCCTGCTTCCGTAAATGAGAGATGTTTCACCCTTGTCGCCCGTTTTTGTATAGATTTTCATTAAATCAATACCCCCTGTCCGGATCGATTACATTCATGTATTCACCTTCACCCGTCTGATAAACAGCAAGATTTTGCTCGAAAATCTTAAAAGCCCTGAAATGATATTCGGGAGAAATACCTGACAAATGTGGTGTGACAGTGACGTTTCCCATTTCCCAAAACGGATGGGATTCCGGGAGCGGTTCTTGTTCGAATACGTCCAGCACCGCATGAGAAATAACATTTCCCTTCATCACTTCAATTAATTCCTTCTCATTGACCGTATCCCCGCGGCCGATGTTAATAAACACCGCATCGCGTTTCATGCTGTGAAAAACATCCCTGCCGAACATTTTTTTCGTATCAGGTGTACTCGGCAAAACCGAAACGACATAATCTCCCTGCGCAGCAGCTTTCTTAAGATCAGCGGATTTGTACATGACATCAATGTCAGCGGCTTCCCTGCCGCTTCTGCTCACACCGATTGTTTTCATGCCGAAAGCCCTTGCAAGCCTTGCGATTTCACTTCCGATTGCTCCTGCACCGGCAATAACGAGCGTTTTTTCCGACAGCTCGGACATTTTTACGGTACGGTCCCACTTCTTTTCCTTCTCGTGGGCTATGAGCGTTTTCGTTTTCCTTGCCGTCTGCAGCATCATGCCTATTGTATATTCAGCCATCGGCGTCTTATGTATGCCTCTTGCATTTGTAACGAGAATATTCCGTTCTTTGATGGCTGCAAACGGCATTTTATCGAGTCCTGCCGACAAAACCATGATCCACTTCAACTTTTTGGCTGCAGCAATTTTCCCCTCGTCCAGGTCTTCCCCATAAGTCAGCAGCACTTCTGCTTCAGGCAATTCCTTAAGCGCCTCCTCATTCATGCGGCGCTGAAAAGAGAACTTCAGATCAGGATGTCTCTTCCTGGTTGTTTCGCGTATTTCTCCATTCACTCTTGCCGTGCAAAGGATAAACATATCTGTCCCTCCTATCCAATTGATAACATTCTTTTGCTGATATTGTACCTGAAAAATCTGAATGCTTATATTAAAAGGTATTATGGACAGTTTTTGAATGAGTAAAGATAATTTGAAAATGGTTTATTCCCCAGGTTCCCATCAGAAAAATCTTGCGCTGGCAAGGGACTCAACTCGTTTTCCGCAGGCTTCCGTGCGAGCCTTCTTAACTATCACACATAAAAAAAACAGCAGGCCGGAACCCGCTGCTGAAATTGAGGAGGTATTTCTTCATTAATACTATACTCACCTGCAGCAGGATTGACTAAACAGGAGCCCGGATGCCCGAAAAATAGGCGTATTACATATTCAGCCGGCAGGGATTCAAACGAGCCAATTCTTCTATGACGAAACGCCCGTTTTGGCTGATCAGCCTGTCGTCGAAATAAATCTCTCCGCCGCCGTATTGCTCCCTTAAAATCAGGACCATATCCCAGTGAATCGCTGATCTGTTGCCGTTATCAGCATTTTCGTACGCTTCTCCCGCAGCGAGATGGATGCTTCCCGTGATTTTTTCATCAAAAAGGGCATCGCCCATCGGCTGCCTGATCAGCGGATTCAGACCTACCGCAAACTCACCGAAGTATCGGGCTCCCTCATCCGTGTTGAAAATTTCATTCAGCCTGTCAGCTTTATCGGCATCTGCCCGGATGACCTTCCCGTTTTCAATTGTCAGAGCAACCTTCTGAAAGACAATCCCTCTGAATGTACATGGTGTGTTGAAAGTGATGGTGCCGTTCATACTTTCCTTCACTGGTGCTGAGTACACTTCTCCGTCCGGAAGGTTCTTTTCGCCTGTGCACGAAACGGCAGGCATGCCTTTTATCGAAAATTCCAAATCGGTGCCCGGCGCTGCTATCCTCACTTTATCCGTCTTCTTGATCAGTTCACGCAAAGGTTCCATCGCTGAAGCCAGCATCTGATAGTCAATGCTGCACACATCAAGCACAAAATCGGAAAAAGCCGAAGTGCTCATGCCGGCTTTCTGGGCAAGGGACCTGGACGGATAGTTGAGAAGGACCCAGCGGCGGTTATTGATATAAAACTCATGGACATCTTTCAAGGACCGTCCATATAAGGAAGCTTTATCTGCCGGTATATCGGAAAACTCAGCGTCATTCTCCTCTGCAGACACAATAATAACCGCATCTATATCCTTGTATTTCTGCAGCTCCCATTCCGCCTGGATGCCGAGCTGTTCCGCATTGAACCCCATAGCCAGCTCGCGGTAGATGTCATCATCAAGAATTTCAGCAAAGGGATAAGCCCCCATTTCATAAGCCTTCTTAATCAGTTCGATGACAAGCGGCTTCCCCGGCGCATGGGCCTGAATCAAAACCCGCTCGTTCTTTTTAACCTTCACCGAATGGCTTAACAAATTGCCGGCAAGCTTTGTGAGGCGGGGGTCTCTCAACATAAAAACACCTCTTTTCAAGTGACTGTGTTAAAACGTAATGGTAATAAAATCGCCGGCAAAATCGCTCGCTTCCCTGGAGTCATCCCGCTATTTGACTTCGCTTGATGATCAACAGGTTTATTGGCATGCCAGACTTCCCCGGCTGTATAGATAGACGAAGAACCTCCTTGGCAGGAGGTTCTCAGGATAGGTTTTCCTTTATGTAGTTGAGCGCTTCTTCTACATGGCCTTTCACTTTGACTTTGCGCCATTCTTTTGCCAGTTTTCCTTCTTTATCAATGACAAAAGTGGAACGTTCGATTCCCATGTATTCTTTCCCGAAATTTTTCTTCAGTTTCCAGACCCCGTATTCCTCTGCCGCTTTATGATCTTCATCTGCAAGAAGAAGGAATGGCAGATCATGCTTTTCAATAAATTTTTTATGGCGTTCGACCGGATCCGGGCTGACACCAAGAATGACGGCATCCAGTTCCTTAAAGCTTTCGTGCTGATCACGGAAATCGCAGGCTTCAGTAGTACAGCCAGGTGTCATGTCTTTCGGATAAAAATAAAGGACTACGTTTTTTCCTTTAAAATCAGACAAGGTTACATTTTCACCATTATTCGCCGGCATCGTGAAATCCGGTGCGGCTTTTCCAACTTCAGTCGACAAGATAACCCCTCCAGTTCATATTAAATATTCCGCTGATGCAGGCAGTAAAAGCTTCAATGCTTCTTTTCCGCCGCAGTCATTGTTCCCTTTTAAGGGTAACCAATTTGGAGGGGGATTACAACTTTCATCTCATAATCAATTATTGCCGCTTCTTATTCCTGGCGTTCCTGTTTCTGGTTTTCATACTTATCATTGTCGAACACTGTCCGGACGAGAAAAGCGGCCGGCATGATATATCCGATCATCGCTTCAATCACTGCAATGGCCCGGCCTGTGCCAACCGGCGTGATGTCTCCGTATCCAACCGAAAACAGGGTGACTGCACTGAAGTACATTCCGGTTTCAAGCAGCTGCAGAAACGTCCCTTCTATTTGGGAACCTGCTTCTGATAATACGGTGAACCCGTTTATCTCCAATAGAATATAAATCATTCCAAAACCCGTTAATACAGTGGCATACACCGTTATTAAAAGCAGCGCATTTTCAATGGGAAGATAGGCTTGCTTCGGCCGGTCCCCTTGAATCAGGGACTTGAGGCTGCTCCCCAGCAAAAAGACGGTGCAGGCAATCAATACAATCGGAAACATGTCCCATCACCTCACTATAATATATAGAAGGCGATTGAATAACATGCTTATTTTGGAATCCGGAAAAGATAAAGGCAAGGATCTCAGCTACAACATTTTTTCAAGTTCAATCTCGTCCCTGATCGGAATACCATGATTCCCCACTAAAGGAATCTCCGGCTTTCTCATTCTGGCCTTCTCAACTGCATTCTTATAAACACCGGATATGGAGAACCCTCGTTTTTGATAAAACGCCAGTGCCTTCAAATTGTCGTTTGTCGTAATAAGGGTCAGGCGTTTACATTGATTTTGCACAGCTCCATTTTCTACTGCCTTGATAAGCGCGGAACCAATTCCTCTTCCTTCCTTAATGCTATCAAGCGAGATGATTTCACAGGCGTCACCTTTAGTGATATATGTAATGAGGCCAATAATTTCTCTGTTATCGCCTAGATATGCAAAACCGTCCAATTTGCTGCAATCATAAACACCGCTGGAAATAACCATTTCCGGGCTCCCCCAGTGTACACTGAAAAAATCAATAACTTTATCAGTAGACAAATCACCAGTTCTCAGAAGTTCCATAAAGCCCCTCCCCTATTTAATTTGCAACAGGACGACCTGAAACCACAACAAAGGGAGCGGATATCCGCTCCCTCAATAATCATTCAACTGTCCGCAAACGCGGGATAGGATAAAACACAATTTCCGTTTTCCCGACGATATCATCGTCTTTAATTAAGCCAAGGCCATTCCGGCTGTCTTTGCTGACGAGCCTGTTATCACCCATAACATAAATTTCCCCTTCAGGTATGATGATCGGATCGATATTACCCGTCAGCATCATGCCGAGCTTTCGGGCCTGATTCCGATTGTCAGATAGGTACGGCTCTTTGATAAGTTGTTCATTGACATACAGTTCATCATTTTTCACTTCAACTTTATCTCCAGGCAGCGCAACAACCCGCTTTACATAGTGTCTATCCTCAGTACTATCCTTTATAATGACAATATCGCCGCGTTCAGGCTGGTCGACAAGATAGACCGCTTTATTGACCATCAGCCTTTCCCCATCGTGGAGCGTCGGGTCCATTGAAGCCCCTTCAACGATATACGGCGCGAATACATATGTTTTTATAAGTACGACAGCGACAAAAGCAATCGCAAATGACATCGTCCATTCTGCTGCAGCCCGAAATTTACCTTTCTCCAACCATAATGCCCCCCGGTGTGGAATGTTTCGATTACCACACCATTGTAACACAAAATCCGGTTACAGAGGACAAACCGAATGTTAAACTATGTAAAGAGAATGACAAGGAGGATTTTGATGAATTTCACCAATTCCGAGAAACTGCATAACAGCGCGCTTAACCATATCGTCGGCGGAGTCAACAGCCCTTCCCGATCGTTTAAGGCAGTTGGCGGAGGGTCACCTGTTTATATGGAAAAAGCGAGCGGCCCTTATTTTTGGGATGTGGACGGCAATAAATTTATCGATTACCTGGCGGCTTACGGGCCGATCATCACCGGCCATGCCCATCCGCATATTACCGAAGCCATTACGAGAGCAGCAGAAAACGGCGTTTTGTACGGGACTCCGACAGCACTGGAAAACAAATTTGCAGTTATGCTGAAGGACGCTATTCCTTCATTAGATAAAGTCCGGTTTGTTAACTCGGGTACAGAAGCAGTCATGACAACAATCCGTGTTGCCCGCGCCTATACGAATAGGACAAAAGTGATCAAGTTTGCGGGATGCTATCATGGTCATTCCGACCTTGTGCTTGTCGCAGCCGGTTCGGGACCTTCCACTCTCGGAACGCCGGATTCAGCCGGTGTTCCAAAGAGCATCGCCCAGGAGGTCATCACCGTCCCTTTTAATGATATTGAACCTTTTGAACGCGCCCTGGAAAAATGGGGAGATGAAATTGCCGCTGTTCTTGTCGAGCCGATTGTCGGTAATTTCGGCATCGTTGAACCTGTGGAAGGATTCTTGGAAAAAGTAAATGAACGATCCCATAAAGCTGGAGCACTCGTTATTTATGATGAAGTGATCACCGCTTTCCGGTTCATGTACGGCGGGGCACAAAACCTTCTTGGAATCGAACCCGATTTGACGGCCATGGGAAAAATCATTGGCGGCGGACTGCCGATCGGGGCTTACGGAGGGAAAAAAGAAATTATGGAACAGGTGGCCCCGCTCGGGCCCGCATACCAGGCCGGTACGATGGCAGGCAATCCCGCTTCCATGTCAGCCGGCATCGCCTGTCTGGAAATCCTTCAGGAAGACAGGGTTTACGAGAAACTTGATGAACTGGGAAGCATGCTGGAAACCGGAATTCTCCAGCACGCAAAAACGTACGGCATCCCCTTATCCATTAACAGGCTGAAAGGTGCGCTTACCGTTTATTTCAACAGCGGAAAAGTCTACAACTATGCACAGGCGGAACAATCCGACGGAGAAATGTTTGCCAGGTTCTTCAAATTGATGCTGAACAAAGGAATCAACCTTGCCCCTTCAAAATATGAAGCATGGTTCATTACTACGGAACACAATAAAGAAGATATCGAAACGACTTTGCAGGCAGTCGGCCAAACATTCAAAGAAATGAGCAAATAATGAATAAATATACATCATTATTCATCGGATGAACATATTTTGTTCATCCTTTTCTTTTTTTGACTTTTTGCAAACGCTTACAAACAAAGGCTTTTAATTATTCCCGCTCAAATCAGGCGATTGAAAGATTTATTTTCCATATCCATAGAAATGAATAAAAAATTGATTTTTTCTTAAAAGCATGGTAAGATTAGTAATACAATTCTGAAAATTATTCCATCCGGAATAGATTTCCTTTTTTTCTTCTTATTGTTAAAAAACTTTCATATAAAAAACTTCAGGAGGTGGGGCCCAGGTGGCCAAGTTGAACAAAGACAGGAATCCAGGCACTTTCAAAAATCATCATTTATTTGAACATGATGCCTGCGGTATCGTATCAGTAATTGAAAAAAAGAATGTTCCTACACGACAAAACATCGATGATGCCATCGATGCTCTTGTAACCATGAACCATCGCGCAGGCTTCATCAATAATGAAGGAGACGGTGCGGGAATCCATATTGACATCCCGCGTGAACTCTGGAAAAAGAAGCTTGACGCAGCAGGATTGGATGCAAACCTCGCAGATCATCCTGACTTCACAGTCGGCCATATCTTCATCAACAGGCTGAACGAACCCGAACAAGTCAAATCTAAGCTGAGAGCGTTACTCTCCAACTATAATTTCAATCTCATTTTCGAAACGGACAAGTGCACGAACACTACTGCACTTGGGCCTCTTGCTGTCCAGGAAGAACCGGTATTCTGGCAATTCGCTATGCTTCCTGAAGAAGGAGCCGCTGAAATCGAACACAAATTATTCGAAATCTCGGTCCTTGCTGAAAAGGAGTATCCCGTGCATGTCGCTTCCCTCAGCAGTCACCATGCTGTTTATAAAGTGATGGGTGCCGGCGACACGTTAAGAAAATACTATACCGACCTGGAAGACCCGTTGGCGGCTTCTTCCATGACGCTTGGACATAACCGTTATTCCACCAACACACTGTCGAACTTTTTCCGTGTCCAGCCGTTCAGCATACTCGGCCATAACGGGGAAATCAACACGATCTCCAAGCTCCGTGACGAAGCAGAAACGCTTGCTGTCCCTCTTGCTGAAGGCGGAAGTGATTCACAGGACTTGAACCGGACGATCGAAACGTTCATCAAACGGGAAGAACTGACCTTATTTGAAGCAATGGATGTCCTCTTTCCGCCGATTGTAAATGAAATCAAGGCGTATCCAGATCACCTTCAGGATTTGTATACTTACTTGCGTGAAGCATGGGGACATTTTGCTCAGGGTCCTGCGGGTATCATATCCCGCTATAAAGATGAAGCAGTATTCAGTGTCGATTCACTTGGACTTCGTCCGCTCTGGATGCTGGAAACTGAAACATCCTATTACTTTTCTTCAGAGCCGGGAATCATGCCGAACAGTGAGTATACCGCTGAACCAAAGCCTCTTTCTCCCGGGGAAAAGGTCGGCTTGAAGCGTGAAGAAGGCAACGAAGAAATCACGGTATTTGACTATCATGAATACCAGGAAGAAGTGTACCGCCGTTTCAGCGATAGATTGTCGTTTGAAAACAGCAAATCAAGGCTGTATCATGCCGAATATCCTGAGGCAGCGTCTGCTTCGATGCCAATGAAAGTCCATAACGGCCATTATGCCGCCTTCGGCTGGGAACGTGAACAAATCCAGCTGGTTGAGCAAATGGCGGATAAAGGCGCCGAACCGATTCGGTCTCTCGGTCATGATGCTCCGCTTGCGGCCATTCATCCAGGCAGGAAGAATATTGCTGATTTCATCAAAGAAAGTGTTGCTGTTGTCACAAACCCGGCGATTGACCGCGACCGTGAAGCTGAACATTTCTCCACACGCACGATTGTCGGCAAACGCCCGGCCCTGTTCAAAAAAGAAAAGGTCAGCAAAGTTGTCGAACTAAATTCCCCAATCGTACTGGAAGGGAAAATTGGAGCTGAACTGAGGGCGCAAAACCAGCAGCCTTCTTATGAGCAGCTTGTTGATGCTTTCCGCGCAGATATGCTGTCTTACCAACTGTCGACGACATTCAGTGAAGATGAATCAGTGGAAGAAGCGCTGAACAGGCTGATCGATGAATCCTTGAATGCAATTGACAATGGTACTGAACTTATCATTCTTGATGATGCACAGGCTCATAAAGACGGCCAGCTCTGGCTCGATCCGCATCTTGTCATTTCGGCTGTCGACCAGGGACTGAATGACCAGAACCGCCGCCGCGATTGTTCACTTGTGCTGCGGTCAGGCGCAATCCGCTCTCTGCATGATATCATTGTGGCCTTCGGCCTTGGCGCTGATGTTATCAGCCCGTATATCATGTTTGCAACAGTTTCTGAAGACTCGCCAGAACCAGCCGATAATCTATATCAGGCACTGAATAAAGGCCTTGAAAAAGTGATTTCAACAATCGGTATACATGAGCTTCGCGGCTATGGACGCTTGTTCTCTGCCATCGGCCTCAATGAGGAAATCGCTGACAGGCTGCAGGTCGTTAACTACTTCGGATCGAAGTCACTAGCTTATAACTTTGAGGCTCTTAAGAAAGACAGCCTTGAAAGATTGGAAGAGTACGAGAACGAAAAAGCCCGTCCAGGCAAGCTGTTCCATGTATTCCCAAGAATCTGGAAATCAATCGGCGACATTTCTAGAGGAAAACCGTACGATGAATATAGAGAAAAGCTTGAAGGCATCGAAGACAAAAACCCGATTACAATACGCCACTTGCTGAATCTGAAAAAGGGCATCAAGCAAGTGCCGCAAGACAAAGTCAACATCGGCGTAAAAGATCACAGCCTTCCATTCGTGATCAGCTCCATGTCTTTCGGTTCACAAAATGAAGTGGCTTTCCGTGCGTACGCCGAAGCCGCAGATAAACTGAACATGGTCAGCATGAACGGTGAAGGCGGAGAAATCAAAGACATGCTCGGCAAATATCCGCGCACGCGCGGACAGCAGGTCGCTTCAGGCCGTTTCGGTGTCAACGCTGAACTGCTGAACTCTTCAAACCTGCTTGAAATTAAAATCGGCCAGGGTGCAAAGCCTGGCGAAGGCGGCCACCTGCCGGGTTCAAAAGTTACGGCAAAAATCGCCGAAGCCAGAAATGCTACAATCGGTTCTGACTTGATCTCTCCTTCAAACAACCATGATATTTATTCGATCGAGGATCTTGCCCAGATGATCACCGAACTTAAAACGGCCAACGACCAGGCAAAGGTTGCAGTTAAAGTGCCTGTAGTTCCGAATATCGGTACGATTGCAGTCGGCATAGCGAAGGCAGGCGCTGATATCATCACAATCAGCGGGTTTGACGGCGGAACAGGTGCAGCAAGAATCCATGCACTCCAGCATGTCGGCCTGCCGGTTGAAATTGGCGTAAAAGCTGCCCATAATGCCCTTGTGGAAGCAGGAGTCCGCAATACAGTCGAAATTTGGGCGGACGGCGGCATCAAGAGTGCCCTCGATGTCATGAAGGTCATGCTGCTTGGCGCAAACCGCATCGGCTTTGGTACATTGTCCATGATTGCCATCGGCTGTACAACTTGCCGCGGCTGCCACCTTGACTCCTGCCATGTTGGGATCGCCACCCAAATCGAATCAGAGGCTCAGGCGAAAGAACACGGACTGCGCCGCTTTGTGCCGCGTCAGAATGACCTGGCTGTCGAAGGACTGATGAATCTGTTCACTGCATTCGGAGAAGAACTGAAGCAGCTGACAGCATCCCTTGGCTTCGATAATACCCAGGACATTGTCGGCCGTTCCGACTTGCTTGAACAGGTTCGCGGCAAGGAGAACATGGATCTGACTGCTCTTATAGAACGCCTTGAACTCAGGGAGCTTACCCATCAGGAAGTCGCCGCTTCAATGGAACAGTCAGGACTCGCTGTTGCTGTCGGAGCTGAGTACCTTGATTCAGAAGTCCAGCAGCTTGACGAGTCCCGTGAATACCAGGCAGTGACATCCGAACAGCGTGTGCTCGGAAGCAGGGTTTCATGCCACCGAGTAAGAGGCCGGCTGGACGGTTCTTACCGGAAACTTCCTGATGTCTCGCTCAAATATCTCGAAGGGTCCATTCCGGGCAACGGACTGGGGGCCTACAATACAGAAGGCATCAACATTTATGTTGACGGCGGAGCCCAGGATGGCATCGGCAAAACTTCTTTCGGCGGCAACATCTTCGTCTTGAAAGGCAAAGGAAAAGACGGCCGTTATTATAACGGCTCGGTCGGTAAAGGGTTCGGGTACGGTGCCCAAAAAGGATCACTCTTCGTCCAGGGCAATGCAGACTCCCGCGCCGGCATCCGCCTATCTGGAGCAGATATTGTAGTCGGAGGAAAAGTCAGCCGGAAAATCCCGGCACAGGAGCACGGCAACATCGGAGTTCATTCCAATATCAAAGGTTTTGCATTTGAATATATGACAAACGGCCGCGGTCTCGTACTCGGCGATCCGGGTCCATGGGCATGCGCAGGTATGACTGGCGGCGTCGTCTACCTTCGCCACCAGCCTGAAATGGGCCTCACCCGCGATGCGATCGAGCGCCGAATCGCCAAAGGCGCAAAAGTGGCCATCGAACATGTCAATGAACAGGGCATAAAGGACATTACCGAATTGCTTGAAAAATATGCTCAAGTTTTGAAAGAACAGCAGCAGACAGAAGAAGCAGAAGAAGTCCTCTCCCTGCTGGATGACATTGACGGAAACTTCCTTCAAATCATTCCAGCCAAGGAACAGGCTGACCCTTCCGTCTCTACTGAATAATGCATCCACTATATAAAATCCCGCATCGTGAGCGATGCGGGATTTTTTTATTAGTATACTTTTGAAAGCCAATACCGATTTAGTAGATGTTAATTTTTATCAAATATACAACAAGATGATATTTGTTCTTGTTAAATCAAAGGGCAGGGTTGTTAAATATCTGCTGTCCTGAATCTTGCCCGTTCCTTTCCGCTGCAGGCATCAGCTTAAATCCTATCAGATACAACCCCCATTTTCTCCAACAGGAAAGAATTGTGATTGATCAATCTTTCCCCGGCATTGCTATTTCGATTGGGTGTCAATTAGTTTTTACACATGACTGTCAAATTGTTATCTGGATAAGCAAAAACAAGCAACTTTCAGGAAAAAGGTTTTGAATGAAGCAATTAACCCTCCATTTGAAAACCAGAACTTATAAGTAACTGAGAGTCCTTCAATTAAAGAATAATGAGCTCGGGTATACCTGGCCAAATAGGCGGGGAATCACTTCACGCACCAGTTGATTGGAGCGGAAGGGGCTCGACTCCTGCGGGAGCAGCGGGACAGCTGAGACCCCGGAGGAGCGT
>NZ_LWBL02000077.1 GCF_001644195.2 Bacillus marinisedimentorum
AGCGACGAGGAGCATTCCTGTAATAAAGTAATGTGCGGATAAATGGAAGGTAGATCCATGTGAATAAAAAAAGTCCCCCTGGTACGATAGAGAGTGTCATGCATGACCTCGAATTAAGTACCGAAGGGAGACTTATACAATGGATTTTACACAAAATGAACGTCTTAAGCAAATCAATGAACACACACTGATCATCGGAGTCGATATCGCAAAGCACAAACACATCGCCCGGGCGATTGATGATCGGGGTGTTGATTTGTCCAAACGGTTGACCTTCCCCAATTCGCTGGAAGGATTCAACCTGTTGCTTAAGTGGGCCAGGCAGTTGGCGGACGAGACAGGCCGTCCCAACCTGCTAATCGGCATGGAACCCACAGGGCACTATTGGCTGAACTTAGCCTATTACTTGAAATTGCAAGACGAAAACCCTGTCGTTGTAAACCCGATGAAGGTCAAGATATCAAAAGAGCTGGATGACGATTCACCCACCAAAAATGACACCAAAGATGCGAAAGTAATCGCTCAAGTCATGCGGGCGGGTCGCTATCATATCCCAATCTTGCCTGAGGGGTTGTACGCTGAATTGCGTGAAGGGATCAAACTGCATGACATGATCCAGGAGGATATGTCATCGATCAAAGCACAAATGCATAACGTGCTTGATCGGTATTTCCCTGAATTCTTTACGGTCTTCAAATACTGGAACGGAAAAACGGCGCTATACTTGTTAGAACGCGGCTACCTTCCAGAGGATATCCGTCGAAAGACAGAAGAAGAACTTCTCACTGAGGTGAAGGCGTCGGTCACGAAGAACATCGCGTCCTCACGGATCCGGAAGCTGAAACAAGCAGCTGCCTCGAGTATCGGGATGACCGAAGGCCTTCGTATGGCTCGTGAGGAAATTCGCTATCTTATAGACCAATATCGGATGTTGCAGAACCGCCTTCAATCCCTTGAAGCGCAATTGGAAGAGCTTGTTATGGACGTTCCGGGGGCGGAGCGTATGGTTGCGATAAAAGGAATCAGAGCGATGACGGTCGCTGGCTTTTTTGCGGAAGTTGGGGATCTCTCCAACTACAGAGCTCCACGCCAAGTCATTAAACTAGCGGGACTCAATTTAAAGATGAACCAGTCCGGAG
>NZ_LWBL02000078.1 GCF_001644195.2 Bacillus marinisedimentorum
CCAGCGGGATCTCACCTGTCCCTCTAGTCCCGCAGGACATTGAATAAGCTTCTTTGAAAAGACACCGCACGAAGAAAATTGGTTTTTATTTTCGTGGAGTCTCGCACCTTCCACTCCAATCAACTAGAGATAAAATCAACATTGAGCTTTAACACAGCCAACAAATAAAAAACACACTGGGAGTTCAAGTGTCAAACCCAGTGTGTTTTCTTTTGTTATTACCATCTTTGCACCTCTGAAGTAAACCCGTTACCTGGAGAGCTGCTCTTTTTCTATCCGATTGGATACTCCCTGCGCTCGCCTTTACTGAATGTCATGATCGACTGATAGCCGGCTGAACGGGCAAAGGCGACGGCTCGGTCAAAATCCTTGCCTACATCTGTAGGCGTGTGGGCATCGGAAGACAGTACGATCGGGATATCCCTGTCATAGCACATCTGAAGGAGTCGAGGATCAGGGTACAGTTCTCCGACAGGTTTCCGGATGCCTGCAGTACTAATTTCAACACACGTTTTGGAACGGGCGAGTGCATCTGCCGCACGCTCATACTGTCCCAGCAAAAATGATTCGTCGGTCGGCACATACTTGAATATCTTCACAAGATCAAGATGCCCGATGATGTCAAACAGGTTAGATTCCGCGAGCGTCACAACCTGGTCAAAATAACCCTCATACACTTTATGGAGGTCACGTCTTTCCCATTCTTCTTTGAACTCCGCGAGATCGATTCCGAAATCATCTACCCAGTGAACGGAACCAATGACATAATCGAAATCATAGCTCTCAATAAAACCCTGCATTTCTTTATGTTTACCGGGTGTATAGTCCATTTCAATCGACATTTTCACATCAATCCCAGCATCCCACGCTTCCTCAAAGAGGTTTACATAATCTTTCATATCGTAAACCCTTCTTTCATTCACCCAAGGATTGCTCAATATATTCTGTGTCTGGTAAAAATGATAAGCGTGCTCAGAAATGCCGAAGCTTTCAATCCCTTTTCGGACAGCTTCATCAGTGAATTTTTTTAAATACTCCAGTGTCAGTGTTCCCCGTTCAAGATGGTTATGATAATCAGTCAGCAAGAGCGGCTCCCTCCAATTTGTGTGTTTGGTCCATTATAGCCCACTCCATAAGAACGCTCAAATATTTTTGCAGGTCACGATCCTTCATGCTCTCCGACCGGATTAGGAGCGGCCGGAACCGGTATCTTTTCTTCAAAGGGGTACTGGGCGGCCGGGATCTGTCCGCCTAGAGCCTTAAAGACTACAGCGTCATAACCAGCATCGCGTGCCGTCATCAAAATCCCTTCCTGCATAACGGAAATTTCGTCGCTGCCGGGAGAATCGCCTGTAATTGACAGAGTGATTTCCAGCAATCCGTTTTCTTTTAAGCTGCCTGATCTAACGTCAACCCCCCCAGGAATAACCGGTCTCAGCATTTCTCCGGTATCCGGTTCGATTCCGTCCTTCATGAACTGAATGAGGTCCCCAATGGCTGCATTGGATTCCGGATGAGGATACGGAACAAGGAAAGAGCGTCCGGCTGTTTCATACTTAAAATATCCGGAAGGGGGAATGTCTTCTTCAGTTATTGTTTCGATTTCGCCATAATTTCCAAGCATGACTCCCCGCCTGTCGTCACCCGTATATAAATCTGCTTTCTCATAACCTCCTAATGCAGTCATATAGGCTACTGTAGCAGTAAAATTTATTTCTGAAGCGGAACCGTGTCCGAGCTGATGATCTTCTGGCACATGGATTTCAAGTACGGATCCGTCATTTTTTTCGGTAACCGAACTGCCCGCCAATAAAAAAGGGTCCAATCCGGCTGAAGCAGGATCCCATAACGATACCGTGCTGTTATAAACATCAATCGGCGTCTGTCCCTGGCTGAGCGGGAATGAAACCGGCACGATGAAATTCCCACCGGGTCCAGGATAGGCAACTACCGCAATATCACCTTTGCTCGCTTGAAGAACAAGGTTGCTCTCAAAGTCAGAACGAATTGAACTTTTTGAAGGCCCGTTCTTTTCTTCAGCAGATTTCGGCGCCGATTCAGTTGCAGCTTCTTCACCCGTTTCCATATCGGCGCTTTCATCCCTCACTTCCTCGGATGCCATGTTTTCTCCATTCCGTTCAAACAAAGCGGGCAGGATAAGCAGACCTGCCAGCAAAAAAATGGCCGCTGTCGCAGCAAGCGGCAGGAAGCGGGAAGACCGGTTGTTGCGCCGGCTATTTCGTCGGTTCATTTTGTCGCTGATTTTCCGAAAATGTTCCTCGCTCGTTGACTCATCTTCTATTTCCGGCATGCTTTGCAGCAGTTTTTTGATATCTTCTTCATCGTACTTTGAGTTCGTCATAATCGCCCGCCTCCCTTCTTCTGCTTTCCTCTTCCATTTGTTCACGCAATGCTTTCAGTGCCCGATGCTGGGTTGTTTTCACTTTGCTTTCAGACCATCCGAGTATCTCGGCAGATTCTTTAATCGAATAGGACTGGATAAATCGAAGCACCAGAACCAGCTGATGATTGACAGGGCACTTCTTCAAAACGTTGTATAAATGTTTCGTTTCTTCATTTCGTTCCGCAATTTCGTCAGGGAGCGGCTCGTGATCCCGCCACTCGATCGTCTGTTCTTTCCAGTCAATAAAATCGGCCCAGCTTCTTTTTTGCCGTTTTTGTTTCCTGAACCAGTCGATTGCCGTATGGCGTGCAATCGAAAACAGCCACGTTTTTTCGCTGCTGTTCCCCTGGAATCCCCCGTATGATTTCAGCGCTTTTATATAAACTTCTTGAACAAGGTCTTCCGCCTGTTCCTTATTTTTGACCAGATAAAACAAAAATTGGTATACATCTCGATGATACTTTTCATAGAGGTCCTGAAATAGTTTTTCCACCACTTCACCCCGTTCCCTAAATTAGTCGTTTCACACAGCATTTTGTTACACCCCATTCCACTATAAACCTGGAAAATTAAAAAAGAAAGGGAACTTTTCCCTTTCTATTCAGACACCCCTGTTTCGAGAATTTCCGGTATCACCTTTACGGTAATTGTGACATCAGGGTATGTACGCTTCCATTTTTCCGGCTGCCAATCTCTTGTAATGCTGCGGTAAAACTCCCCGATTCCGAGGGTATCGGCCTTCAATTCCTGAAGTTCCGCTACCAGCGCATTCCCTTTGCTCTCCATCTCTTTTTGCAGCGCAGCCTGAATCTTTTTTCTGTCCGCAGACTTGTTTTTGTCCCCACTGCTGTATTCTTTAAGAATGCCTTTGAATGACACATTGATGACAAAATGATCCGGTTTTTTCATTTCATATTCCGTGTTTGTCGAGACATTTTCAATGACCGCCGTTTCTTGTTCATCTTCACCGAACGTAAGAATATAACCTCCGTCTCTGTATCCCTCTTTAGATAAAAGCTTTAGCAAAAACGTTTTTTCCCGGCCGAGTTTTCCGACCATCTTATCTCCCCGTAAAATGGCGATTCCTTCAAGCTCCACATTCCCTCCTTTTTCGCTCAGATAAGGAAGAAACGGATCTTTTCCATCATTGTAATAACTGTTCAAAAAAACATGGAGATTGGTGCGGGGCAAATATTCATCTTCCATATTTTGATTGATCAAATCCGCAATATACATAGCTGAATGATGGGTGACTTTGCTTTCCTGTTCAAGAAGCGAGTATGCTCTGCCTTTTGCGACAGCGAGGAAAGGGCGCATTCCGATTGTCGGGTCACGGTACATGACATCGACGATTTCGATCACTCCTTCGTTTGCTAATTCTTCGCCTAAGAGTGTGACTCGCAGCTGGCCGGGAACAAGCGGTTTTGGCGATCTCCCATTGAGTTCAATCCTTACTTCCCTGACCGCATCCCCTTCTGCAGACATGACGAATGACTCTGTTGTTTCCGGATCTTTATAAATGGGCATCATCAAACCGCCCAGGTATTTCTTTTCCTCCCCTTTATCAAACGAAGCTGCCTGAATCAACGAAATCTCATCGACAATTCGGGATGCTGCGCAGCCGCTCAATACCATTAGCAGTGCCGTGCCTGTTATGAACATCCTTTTGGCCATGGGATGCCCTCCTTTCCTTTATTCCTCATCGATGTCAGCTGCATGCTTTTTAAAAAATGAAAAAGCGGCAGGGTCCTGAGAAACGCTTCCGTTCCCCTTTTCCTGTTCGAACCAGCGAAATGGCAGCCTGAACACCGCTTTTCGAAAAGCATCTGCACGCGGCGGGAAAAGAGGTGACATATAAGGGTGCCCGAGCGATGTCAAGCGCAATAAATGGGCCAGGAAAAATAAAAACATCAGCACAATACCGAGCAATCCCCAAATAACCGATAAAATGAGAAAAGGGAATCTGATCAGGCGAATCGTATTGCCCATTCTATATACAGGCGTTACAAATGAAGCCAGAGCAGCAAGCGCAACGATGATCAGAAGAATATTACTCGTCAAGCCTGCTTCCACGGATGCCTGCCCGATTACGATTCCACCGACAATGCCGATCGTCTGGCCGATTTTGGTCGGCAGACGTGCACCTGCTTCCCGGAGAAGTTCAATCGTCACTTCAAGAAACAAAGCTTCCAAAAAAGGCGGAAGCGGTATGTTTGTCCTCGATCCCACAAGTGTACTGAGCATATCTTTCGGAATTAATTCATAATGGTAAGTGAGCACCGCAACATACACAGGGGTAGCAAGAATTGAAAACAGCACTGCAAAGTATCTGATCAGCCTTAAAATATTACCGATATGCCAGGATAAATAAAAATCTTCCATTGAGCTGAAAAACTCAACCAAACTTGCTGGACCTACTACTGCGTAAGGAGAACCCTCGACAAGAATGACGATTTTCCCGTCTCCGAGATATCCTGCGACCCGGTCGACACGTTCCGTATTTGAAAGCTGTGGAAACGGCGACATTGAATTATCTTCAAGCATCTGAAGAATGAAGGAACTGTCAATCACCTGGTCGATTTCGATACTGTCAAGGCGGTCAGTCACATATCTTAGGTCCTTTTCATCTGCCCTCCCCTCCATATAAAGGATAGCGGTATTTGTTTTAGATACATTTCCCAGCTTCTTTTCGATGACAGTCAGCCTGTCTGACGGCAGGCGTTTCCGGATCAGGTTCAAATTGGTTCCGAGAAGCTCGACGAAGGAATCCTTCGGACCCTCAACACTGAACTCGATTTCCGGTGCTGCAAGCGACCTGCTTTCACTTTTTACTGCTTTGATAAGAGCGAACTCTCTTTCATTTCCGTCAAGCGCTACAGCAAGGTACCCGTCAAGCACCTTTTTGCAGATTACATCACTCTCGCTTTCGACTTTTATATCTTCAATCGGTACAGTTTTACGGATTTGGTCAAGATTCGTTATTTCTTCCTGTAAGTTCGGTAAAACGATGTTATGAAGTGTTTCAGCATCAATAAGGGAGAAACTGTAGTAGAGCCGGTAAGGCGTTACTGCTTCACTGTTATGGTGGACAATAAAATCTGTGGAATCCGAAATCGGTTTGAAGACGCCGGGTATGTCGGCCTTTTGCTCTTTTTTTTGAAAGCCTGACTTCATGCTGCTCCCCCCCTTACTTTCTTTTTCCGCCAGGATGATTTTATAAATACAGCCAACACGAGAATCGGAATATATATTGAAATCAGGTATAAACCCATTCTAGAATAATTGTCATTCAGAAAATTGATTTGATCACGGTTTTCGAAGTGAATCGTTCCTATGAAAAGCGCAGCTGTGAACAGGATGAGAAGCTGGCGCTGTCTTACCTTGAATGTCAGCTTGGCCAGACGGGTAGCCGCCCAGAGAGATAATGTAATGTTGGGGATGACGACAATCACCCAGAAAGAGATTCCGATATACTCAAATCGTTCGACAAACGGCATTTCAATAATTTTAAACATTGTAAGCGTCGCCCATGTTGTTTTGGATAATTGTTCCTCAGTATAAAAACCGAAACTGACAACAGTGATCAATAAATAAATGGCTGTGCTCAAAAAAAGTCCCGCATGGGCCCACTTCCAGCTTTTTTCCCTGTTTTTCAAAAATGGGTAATAGATGAGGATGAATTCAAATCCAAAAAATGTAAGGGCAGCATCTTTAATTCCGAAGATAATATCAGCAGGCGGCCGTCTCATGATCGGCAGCATACTCCGAAAGTCTGCATACTCCGCAGGAAAAAACAGCATCAGGATTAAAAAAAACGGGATAATAACCCCAAAGAAAGCCATACCTGCCACAACTTTAAAACCCCCATCGATGATATAAAAGGTGATCAGGATGAAAACAAGAGCAAGCGACCAGACCGGCACTTTCGGAAACATCCACACTTGTATCACTTCCAGGAAAGACCGTAAAATCGTCAAAGAGGCACCAAACAAATAAATGATCCAGATGATATTCAGCACTTTGGCTGCGTACTTGCCTGCTATAAACTCATGAACCCCATATATATCATCTTCTCCGCTTTTGTTCAGGATTACGAAGATTAAAAACATAAAAAAGTGTGTAAGAATGCCGGTCAGGATGACAGTGATCCAGGCATCAAATCCGGCATATTTTGCAATGATGCGCTGGAAACCGAGAACACCTATCCCGATTTGGGCTGAATGTACCAAAAACAGGACAAGGGGGCCGTTAATTTTAGAAGAATGCGGAATCATTGCCTACACGCCCTTATAACAAATAATTAGTGATAGTATGTTACTGAAAGCTTGAGTATATACTGAAAGACCGGCTCGTTGGCCTGGCCCAATCCTGGCCTGGCTGATGGATGATGCGGCCGGTGTATCGAAGCTTATTCTTTCGAAACAAAAAAAACAATCCTGTTTCATAGGAAACAAGATTGTTCGTCAAAAGCCTTCTTTTTCCACAATCCGCGGAAGGACAAACGTAAAAGTAGTTCCTTCCCCGAGTTTACTGTGGGCCGATATTTCACCTTTGTGGGCATGGATGATATTTTTTGCGATGGCAAGTCCCAGTCCTGTGCCGGAGCGGCCGCGTGTTCTCGCTTTGTCTCCTTTGTAGAAACGTTCAAACACAAATGGCAGGTCCTCTGCCGGAATTCCGGAACCTGTGTCGGTGACATCGGCTGTGACGGTTTTGCCTTCAATCCTTACCGAGACGCTCACCGTACCATTTTCGCTCGTATGGCGGATCGCGTTATCAATCAGATTCGTGAATACCTGCTCGAGCCGATCCGGGTCAAGGTAAACACGGGTCTGATCATCTGGTACATCATATTCCAAAGCGATGCCGTTTTCTTTTGCAAGTGTTTGAAACTTTTTCACGATGCGTTCAACGAACGGACCGACGTACACCGGTTCAAGATTGAGCTGAATATGGCCGGCTTCCATACGGGCCAGATCCAGCAGTTCATTGACAAGACGGCCCATACGCATGGATTCATCATGGATGATCTGTGCCATTTCCCTTTGTTCTTCGACAGTCCCTGCAATGCCATCAACCATTGCTTCACTATAGCCCTGCAGCATCGAAATCGGAGTCCGAAGTTCATGGGAAACGTTCGCAATGAAATCCTTCCGCAGCTTATCCAGGCGGCGTTCTTCAGTCATATCACGCAGCACCGCGACCGCTCCACGTACTTTCTGGTTGTCATATAAAGGCGTCATGAGCACAACCCAGTGCATCCCCTGGACCATCAACTCCTGGATTTGTTCCTGTTCCGTAAGCGCTACGTTCTGGAACAGATCCAACAGTTCGGGAGGAAGCTCGGCGCTGTCCCCATCCTCCCAGCCAAGTTCATAGCGGTAAGCATTCATGAAACGGTCAGCCGGCGGGTTGGTCACAAGGACTTCACCATTGCTGTTCAGTGTTATGACCCCGTCAGCCATACTCTTTAACACACTTGAAAGCTGCTCTTTCTCCTGGTTCAAAGCATTGATATGAAATTTCAGCTGCCGCCCCATCCGGTTGAACGCCATAGCCAGCTCACCTATTTCGTCATGGGTCAGAATCGGCACTTTCGTATCAAACTTTCCTTTCGCCACTTCGAATGCCGCCTCCCTCATTTCCCGGAGCGGTGAAGTGATGCGGGTCGACAGGAAGAAAGCGAAAATCGTTGTAAGGATAATGGCAATTCCGGCACCAAGCAAAATGATTTTTGTCGTTTCACTCGTTGTTTCATGGACAACGTCCAGCGACTGGTAGACGAATACCGCACCATTTTCAGAACCGGTAAAGTTTGTCGGAGTGCCGACAATCAGCATTTCGCTGACGTTACCCTTCTCTTCATCAGCAAAAGGGTCATCTATCTGTTTGATAACCGTCTCATTTTCTGTAAAAACAGCCGACAGGTCATCATCCATTTTCAAAAAATCGACCGGCACTGCGCCCCTTTCGTTGTTTGAAGGGGAATACCATTGATTTTCTTCATCGCCATATATGAACACCCTTGTCGAAGGATCGACGAGTTCCCACGCTATTGCGAGTGCAAGATTGCGGAACTCATGCTCTTCCATCACAGAAGAAATCTTGGTCGCGAGCTCCGTCAACTCGTCTTCTTTCTGGTTGACATGGAAATTTTCAAAAAACTGCAGAAGAAGCACAGTCAGGATAAATAGTACAAACGAGACGAGCAAAAGGATGGTAAACCAAAGTTTACCAACCACACTCCTCCAGAACATCATTCACCAGCGACCTCAAACTTATAGCCTACACCCCAAACTGTCACAATCATTTTGGCAGCTTCCTGTGAAACTTTGTTCAGCTTCTCGCGCAGTCGTTTTACATGGGTATCAACTGTTCTAAGGTCACCAAAAAACTCATAATGCCATACTTCCTTCAAAAGCTGCTCCCTGTCATATACCTTATCAGGTGCTTTAGCAAGGAAATAAAGCAGTTCGTACTCTTTCGGCGTCAGGCTGACTTCTTTTCCGTCGGCAGAGACGCGGTGGGCATCATTATCGATGGTAAGGTGAGGGAATACAATAACATCCTTCGTTGTGGTATCCGTCTGTAAAAACTTAGTGGAGGACGAACGGCGCAGCAAAGCCTTTACCCTCAGCACAACCTCGCGCGGGCTGAACGGCTTCACAATATAATCGTCGGTGCCCACTTCAAATCCCTGCACACGATTCGCTTCCTCGCCTTTGGCGGTAAGCATGATGACAGGTGTCGCTTTCTTGTCCCGCAGGTCGCGGCACACTTCAAGGCCGTCTTTCCCGGGCATCATCAAATCGAGCAAAATAAGATCAAAATCGTCATTGAGCGCTTTTTCAAGAGCTTCTTCACCATCTGCCGCTTCTTCAATTTGATAGTTTTCACGCTCGAGGTACATGCGGAGCAAGCGGCGAATTCGTTCTTCATCATCGACTACTAGTAATTTTGCTTCTTTTTCCATAGCGAATCATCCCTTCTATCCTACTCTAATCTAAAGGTATTACAGGTGTCATGCGTAAGAATGCAATCCTGCGATTACCAGATTTACAGCGACAAGGTTGAACATGATAATGGCAAATCCTCCGACAGCGAGCCAGGCCGATTTTTCACCTTCCCAGCCGCGCGACAGCCTGAGGTGAAGAAACGCCGCGTAAAACAGCCAGGTGATCAATGCCCAAACCTCTTTCGGGTCCCAGCCCCAGAAGCGGGTCCAGGCTACCTGCGCCCAGATCATGGCAAAAATGAGAGCCCCGAGCGTGAACACCGGGAATCCGATCGTAACCGCCCGGTAGCTGATTTCATCGACAAGCTTCGGATTCACATTTTTAACAAGCGGGTGAAGTGCAGCTGCAATTCTCTTCCTTAATAGTAAACGAAGAACACCGTATATGAAAAGCCCGCCAAGTAAAGACCAGATAAGCGTATTTAATTTGCGTGCAGCATTAACGCCTTCCATCCAGGCAGGTGCATCAAAAAGCGGACCAAAGTCAGAGCCACCTGTAAGTTCAGCACCTGCAGGCCCTGCAATTGCAGGATAATTGTAGATAACTTCCTGCACCTGGCCGTTTTCAGCCGGTACCTGGAACACCGTTTCAAAGCCTGCCGCTTTAAAACCGCTTCCGAAAGCGACAAAAGCGACCGTGGCGACCAATGTATACAAGATGAATTCCAGCCAGAACGTTTTTATTGAGGAATTTGATTGGTCCACAACTTTTATCAAGTATATCAATCCTGCCCCGAAACTGATAGCGAGAATCGCTTCACCAAGCGCAGCGGTGGTGACATGGATTTTCAGCCAGTCACTTTGCAAAGCGGGGATAAGCGGTGATATTTCCGTCGGAAACATGCTTGCAAATGCGATGACAAGCAGTGCGACAGGCATCGTGAACACACCGAGCACATTATTTCTGTAAATCAAATAAATGACGATGAACGCGAACACGAGCATCATACCGAAAAACGTTGTATATTCGAATAGATTGCTGACAGGGGCATGTCCGCTTGCAATCCACCTTGTTACGAAATAACCGAGCTGCGCCGCAAACCCGATCACCGAAACGGCGAAGCCGATTTTTCCCCATTTGGAATTTTTATTGTCCGCTTTTTTATCTCTAATCGACCCGGCAAACAAAAAGGTCGCCACCAGATACAATATGAATGCGGCGTATAACAGGTTACTGCTTAGCTCCGCCATTTGAATCCCCTCCTATTTCACTTTCCGCTTCGGCCTGGTCTGCCGGCGGATTGATTTCGGTATCTTCAAGCATATGATCAAGTTCACGCTTGATTCCATACCAATTTTTGTTTGTATGGGCTGCCAGCCATATTTCTCCGTCATTTCTCAATATCCAGATACGCCGGTAATTCCAGTACATCCCCTGGATGACACCAATCATGAAGATTAAGCCGCCGATTCCAAGGAACCACAGGGTATTATCCTTCCTGACAGTAAGGCCGGCCACATTTCTCGTATCAATCCCGTCGAAACTCATTTTAAAATCATTTTCACCTTCCGGCTCTATATTCGTACGGATTGCGACAAAACTGATCTCTCCATCAGGATGATCCGGTGTGTACATTTTGAAAATGAAACCGGGATTATCTGGAATCCTTGTTTTCGTTGACGGGACTCCGTTATTCAAGATGAAATTCGGATAATAGTTGACGATCTCCACCCGGTGGCCGCTGCCAAGATCATATTCGGACTTTGGATCATGCAGATCGACCGCAATATCTCCGAATGTTTTTCCCGTCTCCTTTTCTTCCAGCTTGAACATCATTTTATCCAGCTCATTCAGCTTGAAATCCACCTGATAAAGGGCAAATCCGTCAAACTTAAGCGGTTCATTGACCCTTATCGGATGGCTTTTGACTTTTTCAAGATCTTTTTCAGCCCCCGGTATTCCTTCGCCGGATTTCCGGTAAAGAACAGCATCTGTCTGGTAGTTTTTAGCGACCGATCCGCCGACACGGTTAATCGCTTCATTGAACTTGCCGCCTTCTTCCCCTTCGTTGTAAACATCCATTCTGAACTGCTTGCTCTCAAGATAGTATTCGCCTTCCGTACCGGGAATCGCTTTTGTTTCCCCGTCACGGAGCCATAATACTTCATCCACATACATACCGGGAACAAATCGGAGCATGGCACCGAGCAGGAATATGATCAGGCCGGTGTGATTCACATATGCGCCCCAGCGTGAAAACCGGTTTTTTTCTGCAAACAGGTTTCCGTTTTCTTCTTTGACTTTGTACCTTTTATCCTCAAACGCTTTGCGGATCTTGTCCATCTGTAAATCAGGATCAGCGGGAGCAGATTTGCTGAACAGCCTCTGCCGCTCCATGAATCGCGGATGGCGGGTGACCCGCTGGTTTTTGAGTGACCTGTACAGCGGGACGCCCCGGTCAATGCTGGCGATGACAATCGAAATACCGAGAGCGGCAATAAGAATGATATACCACCAGGACCCGTATAAATTGTGGAATCCCAGAAGATAATAAAGCTGGCCGGCTGTTCCATACTCGGATTTATAATGTTCTTCAGGCAGCACATTCGGCGGTATATACATTTCCTGAGGAAAGATAGTGCCCAGTGATGACGCAATAAGAGTCACGATAATGATGCTGACTCCCACTTTCACCGAAGAAAAAAAGTTCCATATCTTATCAATGATTGATCTGTTGTATATCTGGGAACGCCTTGCGCTCCCTTCATAGCGCATGTTCAAAAGGGGCTTCTTCTGCTGGTCATCCGCTCCCTCAGCAAGCGGTTTCCCGCAAGCTTCACATAGCTCAGTGCCATATGGATTCTCATGGCCGCATTCGCATGTGATCTGTTTTTCATTCATATTCAACACCCCATCAGTCTCTCAAAAATCCCCATGCTGTTTAAGGTTCTATTTTTTTCATATAATCCGCGACCATCTGTTCAGTCATGCCTGCTGTTATTTTATCAACGATTTTGCCGTCTTTATCAATTAAGAAAGTTGTCGGAAGCGGATTGACGCCGTAGGCATCCAGCACTTCACCCTTGTCGATCACAATCGGGAACGTCAATCCGTATGTATTGGCGAACCGATTGACTGCGAGCTTCGTCTCTGAAACGTTCACAGCGACAATTTCAACACCGCGATCTTTGTATATTTCGTACTGGCTCTGCATATATGGCATTTCTTCTTTACATGGTTCACACCAGGTGCCCCAGAAATTCAAAAATACCCCTTTGCCTCTTAACTCTTCCATCTCTATTTTATTGCCTTCCATATCTTCGAGGACAAAGTTAGGTGCCTGATCGCCCACACCTACTACATCCTTGCTGTTAAAAAAGTTTGTATAGAGCGTAAATGCAAGAGCTCCAAATAAAATAACCAGAATTGCCACCCGGAAGAGCTGGCGTTTTTTCTTTTTTTGCATACGATTACCCCCTGGCAGTGCCTTCACTAAAACATTCTAACATCCGCATGTTGTTTACCTGTTTATTGATGTGACTATTTTGTGACAGCCAGATGAAGAAGCTGTTTGATTTCATGCGGGGTGAGCGGCCTGAATTCTCCAGGGTTCAATCCCTTTAAGTCCAAAAAGGCGTAACGCTCACGCTTCAGTTTGCTCACTTCATGGCCGACAGCCTCAAACATGCGCCGGACCTGCCTGTTTTTCCCCTCATGAATCACAAGTTCGACGATGCTTGACTGTTTCTTTCTGTCGATCGACTTAATCTTCACTCTCGCTGGTGATGTTTTGCCTTCTTCCAGTTTTACACCTCTTCGAAGAGTGTTTAATGCCTCTTTATCCGGAATGCCCTTTACTTTTGCGATGTACACTTTGTCCACCTGCCCGCGGGGATGCATCATATGGTTGGCAAATTCGCCGTCATTTGTGACGAGCAGAAGACCGCTTGTATCATAGTCAAGCCGGCCGACAGGGTAAATACGCTGTTCAATTTCCGGGAAAAAATCCGTTATCACCTTTCGGTTTTTGTCATCCTTGACCGCCGAAATGACACCCCGCGGTTTATAAAACAAATAATAGACCGGCTCTTCCCGTTCGATCTGGACACCTTCCACTTCGATCCGGTCATTTCCACCGACCTTCGTGCCAAGCTCGGTAACGGTTTTGCCGTTCACTTTTACTTTTCCTTCGCTTATGAGCTGCTCTGCTTTGCGTCTTGAAGCAACTCCGGCGTGGGCTATAACTTTCTGTAATCGTTCCATTCTGTTCACCTCTCATATCATCTTACTTTAAATTGTCACAATTCCTCAAGTTTTGTTCCTTAAAATCGTGGTTTTCTGCTGGGAATATATCTTATTTTTGTATAAGTCCAACCAGCTGCCTAAAAGAAAAACCGCCGACCGGCGAGCGTGAACCGAAGACAGAGCTGTAGTTGCCTTTATCTATATTTTTAAATTTGGCCGCTGCGTCGGAACACTTCTTTGCTAATAATATATCCTTCCCTATACAGGAACAAATGTGCAAGGCGCCCGCTCAGCGGCGTGCTCCGAAGGCCTTTCGGGAGCGCGTGGGCTCGTTTCGTTTCTTTTTTGGTGATCCGCAGTCCTTTCGGGAACGCAAAGCAT
>NZ_LWBL02000079.1 GCF_001644195.2 Bacillus marinisedimentorum
CAGGCATTACCGGGCATTCCTGCAGGAAGGCGCTTTTCCATTCCGGAGGGATTCACCGCTTATGGCGAGAGCCGCTGGCGACTGGAGCTAGACACTAATCTCACTTGATAAACTTATACTTTCTTGCGTTATAAATCAAAACCACCAGTGTGAACTGGTGGTTTGCTCTGCGGCTGAAAGCCTCTATTACCGGCCTAGGCCTAAAAGGCCCGCTGAAAGAGTTTCCCTCTTGCACCACATTCACTCACTAATTCTAAAGAATTTCTTTATTTCTTCCGATTTTTCTCTACTGTAAACGGATCATATTCTTCGAACAATGTTAATTGATCAGCCATATAGTCTTCTTTCAGCTGATTTCTGATGTATTCTTGTATTTGTTTCTTATTTCTGCCCACTGTATCAACGTAGAAACCTCGACACCAGAATTTTCGATTTCCATATCGATATTTCAAGTTCGCGTGTCGATCAAATATCATAAGGCTACTTTTTCCTTTTAAGTAACCCATGAATTGAGAAACGCTTAATTTGGGTGGGATGCTAACTAACATATGGATATGATCTGGACAGGCATTTGCTTCATGGATGATTACACCTTTCCGTTCACATAAATCTCTTATAATTTATCCAATACTCTTTTTATATTTTTCATAAATAATCTGCCTTCTGTACTTTGGGGCAAAAACTACGTGGTACTTACAATTCCATGTTGTGTGTGCTAAACTGTTCATGTCCTTCAAAGGGCATACCTCCTTCTATGGTGAGATGAAGTGGTCGGGAAACCAACTTTATCCTACCATGAAGTGAGGTTTTTTTATTACCACGCTATAAGCTCTCCGGAACCCCCGGCATAGCCAGGGGTTTTCTAAAC
>NZ_LWBL02000080.1 GCF_001644195.2 Bacillus marinisedimentorum
GGCCGGGGCCTTTTCTGCAGCTGGTCAGCGCTGTGCTTCTTTCAACTGTTCTTCACAACGGTCAAGAAGCTCCATTGATTGTTCGAAAAACTGTTCATCTGTGCCGGGAGAGGCCTTAACCGCTTCAGAATATTCGAGCCGGGCGCTGGTCACTGCCCTTTCAGCATCTGAAAGCTGATCGGGGTCCATACTCATCGTAGCCGTTCCAACCATCTTTTGAGCGGCTTTAATGGACATTTCCAATTGCTTCAATTCATTATAAGGTTCTGACATGTTCATCCCTCCATGTTACAAATGTTTTCTGAAATAGGGTGTCAAATAATGACCTCCTTTATGCAACGGGTCAAATTAGCAGCACTCCGACTGGCTCCGTTATTTTTCCATGCCGCTGCCCGGAAAATCACCCTCAACTTACCTTAATACCGTTATCAATGATAAACCATGCCGCCGTAATTGGCCGGATGGCCGGATTTTAACCAGACTGGTCCCCTCATTACCTCGCTTTCCGCACGGTCACAGGACGTACCGGCCTCCTTGTTTGCTTTTTGGCGCGGCAAACTCCGCTTCCATGAAGAAGATTTAATGTGTGATTTTTAGTCTTCATTTTGAGGGAGTATCACGCCTTCGGCTCCAATCAACATCAATAAATAACACGAACTTCAATACAACCGTTCATAAAAGTGTAAAAAAGGAGAAGGATAAAAAGAAAGAAATCGTAAAGTTGGTGCAAATGAATCTGACATATCATATAATATATGTATGATAAGACAAATTGAGTGGAGGTGACAAAGCGATGGAATTCGTACAGCCAATCAAAGACCAGAACAAAATTGAAGAGATGCGCAGTTACCTTGAAAGCAAATCTGCACGCGATGCACTGCTTTTTACGTTCGGAATCAACAGTGTCCTCCGGATAACTGAACTTTTAAAACTGAAGGTGTCCGATGTGATCGATGAAAATGGAACGGTAAAGGATCATTATGAAATGAGAGAACCGGCCATGGGTGCCAGGACTCATTATCCGCTTGGCAAAAATGTCAAAAAGGCGATCAAAGATTATTTGAAAGATTATAAGGGCAATCTGGACCGGCCTCTGTTCCCTTCACGAAAAGGCAATAAGGCAATCAGCCGCCAGCAGGCATGGCATATATTGAATGACGCGGCAAGGAATGCGGGAATGACAGAACGGATCGGCAACCATTCATTACGGAAGACATTCGTCTACCACGCTTATAAAAATGGTGCGGACCTGTCCTTGCTTCAGCAAATGCTTAACCACAGCAGTTCAAAAGCGACACTGCGATATATTGGCATAAGCCCGGATGAGAAACCCGGCATCGGGATTGAATTAAATTTATAAGCAGTCGAAGAGCTTTCCCTGATCAGGGAAAGCTCTTCGTGTTTTAATTACGGTCAAGGCTGTTCAGATACCAAAATACGCGGCAATAGGGCCGGCATTTTTTCCAACCGTCATATTAAAATTTCATTTCATCTACGAGCTGATGGTCTCTATCCATTACCTGGACCGATGCCGGGGAGTTTTCCCGGGCGAGTTCTTTTGCGGTGTCAACTGCCCTGTCCCTTGATATATAGCTCTGTTCGGGCGCGACATCCTCGGCTTTAACAATCCAAGCTGAAGCATCTTTATTTGGAACAACCGTGTATGTGTACATATCCAAACACCTCCTGCCAGTATTGTTCATTTTTAGAAATTCCCTTCATATCAAACGGCGAAACATGCAAAATAATGAATAATCATACTCTGTTATACAACATTTTCAACTAAGGTGAAACAGTGTGATACAGTAAAAATGTAAAAGTGACGTTTTCTGCATTTCAAACATACTTAAAATGCAAACCTAATCAGGACTGGGTCTATCAGACGTAAACATAACAACTAGAGCGGTCGTTATGTTGTATGCGCTTACAAAACATAACTTATCTGTTAATGTGAAATTATTCACATTTTATCCATACCCTTTTCCCGTGTCCAGGTCTATAATGACCTTGAAACAGAGAATAAATAGCAATCTGTAATTCAGAAGCATTCAGATGGCGCGGCGGAAGCCGCTGTTTGAATAATTAAAGACAGTCAAATGTGCCAGTCCAGCAAATAGTACGGGGATCGGCACATGAAGTCCGCTTGAAAAACAATGAATGGGGTTTACGAAGAAAGGGGCATTCCAAATGGAAGCAGTAAAACAACCAACCACGACCGCTGAGGCATGGGAAGGATTTAAAGAAGGAAAATGGACCATGGAATCAGATGTCCGTGACTTTATCCAATTGAACTTTTCAGCATATGAGGGAAAGGAAGACTTCCTTGCACCGGCTACTGACAGCACGAAACAGCTATGGGACTCTGTCCTTGAACTGATGAAACTTGAACGGGAAAAGGGCGTGCTTGATGCTGACACGAAGACGGTCTCTGCAATAACCTCCCATGAGCCGGGTTATATCAATAAAGATATCGAAAAAATAGTCGGCCTGCAGACAGATGCTCCGCTGAAACGGGCAATCATGCCTTATGGCGGCATTCGTATGGTGAAAAGCTCATGTGACGCTTATGGATTTGAGCTTGATGCGGCTGTTGAAAAGACGTTTACCGATTACCGCAAGACACATAACCAGGGTGTATTTGACGTTTATACAGGTGAAATGCTCAAAGCCCGCAAAGCCGGGGTCATCACCGGGCTCCCTGATGCATACGGCCGCGGCCGCATCATTGGCGACTATCGCCGTGTCGCCCTGTACGGCATCGACTTTTTGATGGAAGAAAGGAAAAACCATCATAAATCTCTTGAAAATGAAATGATGAACGAAGAAATGATTCGTCTTCGTGAAGAAATTACTGAACAATATCGGGCACTAAATGAACTGAAAGAAATGGCCGCTTCTTACGGATTCGACATCTCAGGTCCGGCCAAAAATGCAAAAGAATCAATCCAATGGCTGTATTTCGGCTATCTTGGCGCAGTGAAGGAACAGAACGGGGCAGCCATGAGCCTTGGCCGTGTCTCGACGTTCCTTGATATTTACATCGAACGTGATTTGGCTCGAGGACTCATTACTGAAGAAGAAGCACAGGAAATGATCGATCATTTTGTCATGAAGCTGCGGATGGTCCGGTTCCTCCGTACGCCTGACTATGACGAACTTTTCAGCGGCGATCCTACATGGGTTACCGAATCAATCGGGGGAATGGGAATCGACGGCCGCCCGCTTGTAACGAAGAACAGTTACAGGTTCCTCCATACGCTTGATAACCTGGGACCTGCTCCTGAACCGAACCTGACTGTATTATGGTCGGAAAAATTGCCGGATCATTTCAAAAAATATTGCGCCAGAATGTCCATTAAGACATCTTCAATCCAGTATGAGAATGATGAAATCATGCGTCCAGAATATGGTGACGACTATGGCATCGCCTGCTGTGTATCCGTCATGAAGATTGGCAAGCAAATGCAGTTTTTCGGCGCCCGCGCCAATCTTGCAAAAGCGTTACTTTATGCAATAAACGGCGGCATTGATGAAAAGCTGAACATACAGGTCGCACCGAAGTCCGCACCGATTGTGAGTGAATACCTGGATTATGAAGAAGTAACGGCAGCGTATGATAAAGTGCTTGACTGGCTGGCAAAACTGTACATGAATACGCTGAATGTCATTCACTACATGCATGATAAATATGCTTACGAGCGGCTCGAGATGGCACTCCATGACAGGGACGTCATCCGCACAATGGCTGGCGGGATTGCCGGATTATCGGTTGTTGCCGATTCCTTGAGTGCGATTAAGTATGCGAAAGTAAAACCGATCCGTGACGTAAACGGAATTGCGGTCGACTTTGAAATCGAAGGTGACTATCCGATGTACGGCAATGATGATGACCGTGTCGACCAGATTGCCGTCGAGCTTGTTGAGAAGTTCATGTCGAAATTCCGTCGGCAGCATTCGTACCGCAATTCAATTCCGACACAATCAATCCTTACCATTACGTCTAATGTCGTATACGGCAAAAAGACCGGTACGACCCCTGATGGCCGCAAAGCAGGCGAACCGTTTGCCCCTGGTGCGAATCCGCTTCACGGCCGTGACCAAAAAGGTGCGCTGGCCTCATTGAATTCGGTGAGCAAGCTCCCTTACCGAGATTGCCAGGACGGGATTTCGTGCACGTTCTCAATCGTTCCGAAAGCACTCGGTAAAGATGATGACACGAGAGCATCCAACATGGCAGCCATTCTGGACGGATATGCTGTCCAGAGCGGACATCATATCAACGTCAATGTATTCAACCGTGACACGCTGTTAGATGCGATGGAGCATCCGGAAAAGTATCCGCAGCTGACCATCCGCGTTTCTGGATATGCTGTCAACTTCATTAAATTGACACGGGAACAGCAGCTTGATGTCATAAACAGAACAATACATGAAAGTATGTGATTAGTATGAAAGGAAGAATCCATTCAGTCGAAACATTGGGAACGGTAGATGGTCCCGGCCTGCGTTACATCGTCTTCACGCAGGGCTGCCCGCTCCGGTGCCTTTATTGCCATAACCCGGATACTTGGGAACGCGCAGGCGGTAATGAAGCGGATTCGGTAATGCTCATCAATGAGGTCAGGCGTTACTTGCCTTACATGAAGGCATCCGGCGGCGGTATAACTGTAAGCGGCGGAGAGCCGCTTTTGCAGCCCGAATTCGTCCTTGACCTGTTCAAGCAAGCGAAAGCGGTCGGAATCAATACAGCGCTTGATACAGCAGGTTCAATCATTCCTGCCAATATCGATGAATTGCTTGAATACACTGATCTTGTGCTGCTTGATGTTAAGCATGTGGACGATGACGGCCATCGGACGATTACCGGCCAGTCAAACCATAACAACCGGAAATTCGCAGCTATTCTTGAAAAAAAGGGTATACCAGTATGGATAAGACATGTTCTTTTACCGGGCTATACCGACGGCGAAGATACGCTGCGGAGGCTCGGGAAGTATGCCGGCAGCCTTTCCAACGTTAAAAAGATTGAAGTTCTTCCTTATCACAAAATGGGTGATTACAAGTGGGAGGCGCTTGGCCTTACAAATAAGCTGCAGCATGTAGAACCGCCAACAGCAGAAGAAGCAGAAAACGCTTATAAGATTATCACGAACATATAATGACATTGACCAGCCGGCGAAAGCCGGCTGGTTTTTTAGGCTTCAAGCTCCATGATTTATCACTCCATGAAGCGTTTTCGAGAAGTTTCGAACACCCGCTCCAATCGGAATAGAGGTGCCGTTCAAGAGGAATCGTCACTGTAAATGTCCTCTGGCCCAAAAAGAGAGGTGAAACCGAGCGGCTCGTCCTTGAAAATCCACAACAATGTGTAAAATCCACAACATTCTTTAACATAGCCTTTTGTAAATTCAAAACGGCCGAAACGCTCTTTAGCAGCATTTCCGGTTGAGAGCTGAATGTGTTTCAGGATATGATAGAAGGGCCGGTTTTGCCGGCAGGGTCAGAGGATCATAAACGGTTGAGTCGACCCGTTTCACAACCTTGAAAAGGGGGACAATATGGACAACTGGCATAAAGAGGCACAATCGCAGTGGAACAGCAGGGCAGGTTACTGGGATGAAAATGCCGTGAAAATGTGGAGCGAAGGCAGCCGCAGAGATATCATCCCGCTTTTCAAAAGGCATGTTAAGCCTTCCGGGGAAACGAATGTGCTTGATATCGGCTGCGGTCCTGGACACAGTACAACATTACTGCAGCAGGCCGGGTATTCGCCGGTCGGAATTGATCTGTCCGCCGAAATGATCGAAAAAGCGAAAAACAGGGATAATGGGGATAACCTTACGTTCTTACAGGCGGATGTCATGCAGCTTCCTTTTAAGAGCGGGGAGTTTGATGCTGTCACAGTAATCAACGTGCTGGAATGGACTGCCTCACCGCTTAAGGCACTGGCCGAAATACGGAGGGTCTTGAAACCAGGAGGTACGGGCCTCTTCGGTATTCTGGGACCGACTGCAGGACCGAGGCAGAACAGCTTCAACAGACTCAGCGGCGAATCGGTCATCTGCAATACGATGATGCCGTGGGAGTTTAAACAGCTGGCGGAGGAAAATGGCTGGAATTTTACCGCAGGAAAAGGGGTTTATAAAAAAGAAGTGAAACCGGAGCATATCCGCGGCCTTCCTGAAGACTTGCAGCAGGCGCTTACATTCATGTGGCTTTTTATTCTCGAAAAAAAGTAATTATGTCTAAAAGTTTCAAGAATTCGTACCGGAATACCGATACGAAAATGCATTTTTTCGTTACAATGAATTAGTACATAATTTTCACAACACAAAGGGGGACATACAAAATGGCTAATCAGTACAAGTCAGATATTGAAATTGCTCAGGAATCGAAAATGGAACCGATCGGTATGATTGCCGAAAAACTGGCAATCCACCCTGATGAACTCGAACCGTACGGCCACTATAAGGCGAAAATTTCACTTGATGTGATGGATCGTCTCAAAGATCAAGAAAATGGTAAAGTCATTCTTGTAACCGCTATCAATCCTACTCCTGCAGGGGAAGGGAAGTCAACGGTAACAGTCGGGCTCGGCCAGGCACTCAACAGAATCGGTAAAAAAGCGGTGATTGCGCTCCGTGAACCTTCACTGGGACCGAGCATGGGAATCAAGGGCGGTGCTGCCGGAGGGGGGTATTCCCAGGTAGTGCCGATGGAAGATATCAACCTTCACTTCACCGGGGATCTCCATGCGATCACAACAGCAAACAATGCGCTGGCGGCTATTCTTGATAACCATATCCACCAGGGCAATGATTTGAATATCGATCAGCGCCGTGTCGTCTGGAAAAGGGCGGTTGATTTGAATGACAGGGCATTGCGTAATATCACGATCGGTCTTGGCGGACCTGTCAACGGCATCCCGCGGGAAGATGGATTCAACATTACGGTGGCGTCAGAAGTAATGGCAGTGCTTTGTCTTGCTAAAGACTTATCGGATTTGAAAAAACGCCTCGCCCGAATGGTTGTGGCATATAATCGCGATAAAAAGCCGGTGACAGCCGGTGATCTCGGTGCTGAGGGCGCGCTTACTCTGCTATTGAAAGACGCAATCAAACCGAACCTTGTCCAGACGCTTGAAAACACACCTGCTCTCATTCATGGCGGCCCGTTTGCAAATATCGCCCACGGGTGCAACAGTGTCATTGCAACGAACATGGCCAGGAAACTGGGAGAATATGTTGTGACCGAAGCCGGGTTCGGAGCTGACCTTGGTGCGGAAAAATTCCTTGATATCAAAACGCGTGCGGGTGACATCCGCCCTGATGCAGTCGTCATCGTTGCGACTGTCCGCGCACTTAAAATGCACGGCGGTGTTCCTAAAAAAGAGCTCGGCCAGGAAAACGTCGAGGCGCTGAAAACCGGCATTGTCAATCTGGAGAAACATATTGATACGATAACAGAGAAATTCGGCCTGCCGGCAGTCGTTGCAATTAACCGCTTTGTGACAGACTCGAACAATGAACTTGATTTTATCGAAAACTGGTGCAATGAAAAAGGTGTTCCTGCCGTACTGGCCAACGTCTGGGAAAAAGGGGGCGAAGGCGGTGAAGCGCTGGCCCGCGAAGTGGTAAGCGCTGTGGAAAAATCCGACAACCGTTTTTCTCAGCTTTATGAGCTCGACCTCCCGCTTGAGGAAAAGATTGAGGCGATTGCAAAGAATGTGTACGGAGCAAGTGAAGTTGATTTTACGGTCCAGGCTAAAAAGCAGCTGGCTCAGTTCAAGGAAGAAGGCTGGGATAGTTTGCCTGTATGTATGGCAAAAACCCAGTACTCCCTGTCGGATGACCCGGCAAAACTTGGCAGGCCTGAAGGCTTCACCGTCACTGTCCGGGAATTACGGCCTTCAATTGGAGCAGGTTTCATCGTGGCGATGACCGGTGATATCATGACAATGCCGGGCTTGCCGAAAAAACCGGCAGCATTGAATATGGATGTGGATGAAAACGGAAAGGCAAAAGGCCTTTTTTAAACAGGATGGAAAGCGGCCCCGTTAGCAAGTACGGGGCCTTTTTACTGTAGGAACGTATACATTGTAAGCAAGGAGCATTCGGCGCAGCAGCCAATTTCAAGAATACAGATAAGGGGAACTGCGCCTTGTCTCCGCCTGAAAACTCGTCAATCGGCGAGTTTGATGTCATCATATCCCTTCATATACAAGGACATAATGAATCAGACCGTCGCCTGCTTGAAATATGTGATCAACTTCATAGCCGATACTCATCATTCTCGATAGGGTTTCTGCGCATTCAGGATGGGGCGGTTCAACTGGTGCAGATATACTTGCGGAAAAATGGGCGACCTCCCCGGTTTCTGTCAAGCACCTAATGATTGCCACATGCTTTCCTTTCCACGGCACACCGATCATTCCGCTTTGATTCTCACGCTGATTAGGGCCAATCCATTTCATATTTTGCTCGAACCTCCTATAATAAACCTATCTACCTTACAATATGCATCTGTAATACTTGTGCGAATTGGCTGAAAAGAAAGGACGAGATACAGCATGGCTTCTCAAACGGTTGTGGAAAAAGCGGTGGATTTCGCCAGGAAGGAACTTGGGGAAGAGACGACGGGGCACGACTGGCACCACATTGAAAGAGTGTGGGGGACTACCCGCCACATTGCAGAAGAGGAAGGGGCTGACATGCAAGTTTGTGAGCTGGCTGCCCTTCTGCATGATATAGCCGATGAAAAGTTGAATGATTCAGAAGAAGAGGGGCTGGGAAAAGTGAGGGATTGGCTTATGTCCGTCTCCTTACCGGACAGTGAAACGAATCATGTCATGGAAATCATTTCAACCATGTCATTCAAAGGCGGCGGCGGTCCGGAAGTCCGCACTCTGGAAGGAAAAGTTGTACAGGATGCCGACCGCCTGGATGCCATCGGTGCAATCGGGATTGCGCGTGCCTTCACGTATGCAGGCGCAAAAGGGCAGCCGATATTTGACCCCGGCCTTCCGCCGAGAGATGAAATGACAAAAACGGAATATCGGACAGGGAAAAGCACTGCGGTTAATCATTTTTATGAAAAACTGTTAAAATTAAAGGACTTGATGAATACAGAAACAGGAATGAAAATGGCTGAGGAACGCCACAGATTCATGGTCGGATTTCTTCGTCAATTTTACAGCGAATGGGGAAGGCCCGCCGGCACATGGCAAGATAAAAACAACTGACCGGCCGTGTTTTCTTCTTGATGAAAACCATTTTATAGAAAACGGAGCAAAGTGCAATGAAACAAGTGACAGCGGAAAAGATCACAAAGACATATGGGGAAAAAGAGCTGTTCAGAAACCTGGACTTTACGATTGGGGAAAACCAGAAAATCGGTTTAATCGGCCTGAACGGGACCGGGAAATCAAGTTTGCTTAGCGTCGTTGCGGAAATGGATGAACCGGACAGCGGTGCGATCATAAAGCCTTCAGGGTACAGCGTTGAATTTGTCCAGCAGCAGACCGAGCTTGTGCCCGGGAAAAATGTCCTTGAGCAAGTTTTCATGAATGAAACGCCCGAGACCGAAGCAATCAAAGCCTACGAACTGTCGCTTGCCAGGCTTCAAGATTCGCCGGACGATGAAAAAATCCAGGGAGAGCTGGCAGAGGCACAGGTGAAGATGGATACACTCGATGCATGGGAACTGAATGCAGCGGCAAAAGCGATCCTTACAAAGCTAGGGGTGTACAACTTTGAAAAAATCCCTGAACAATTGTCGGGCGGAGAAAAGAAGCGGGTCCTGCTTGCCAGCAGCTTGATCAGAAAACCGGATTTGCTCATTCTGGATGAACCGACAAATCACCTCGATATCGGGACAATCCGCTGGCTTGAAGAGTACTTAAAAGGGTATCAAGCCTCGTTCATTGTCGTCACCCATGACAGGTACTTTCTGGATAGTGTCACCGATACCATTTGGGAACTGGACGGCGGCAGCCTTTATACATATAAAGGAAACTACGAAGCGTTTCTGGGCCAAAAAGCCGAACGGGAAGAAAATGAGGCGAGGCGGTACGAAAAACAGCAGTCCATCCTCAAAAAAGAGATTGAATGGTTAAAAAAGGGTGCGAAAGCGCGAACGACAAAACAAAAAGCCCGTATCCAGCGGATCGAGCAAATGAAAGAACAGAAAGGCCCGATAGACACCGGCTCAGTGGACATCGCATTGAGCGGATCGCGGATTGGCAAGCGGGTATTCGAGTTGGAGGATACAGCAATATCAATCGGGGGAGAGGATTTAATCGAACCGTTTTCTTACATTGTCCAGCCAGGTGCGCGTATAGGCATCATCGGGCCAAATGGAAGCGGAAAGTCTACCTTTCTGAAAATGCTTGCCGGTGACATCGATCCTAGCAGCGGCCGGGTCATCACCGGGAATACCGTAAATATCGGCTTTTACACTCAGGAGAGTGAAGATATGGACGGGTCGATGCGAGTCATCCATTATATTAAGGAAACAGCAGAGTTCATCACCGATCGCGACGGAAACCTGACTTCGGCCGCCACCATGCTCGAACGCTTCCTGTTTCCGCCGTCCACTCACGGTCTGCCGATCAACAAATTGTCCGGCGGCGAACAGCGGCGCCTCTATCTGCTGAAGATATTAATGGAAAATCCGAATGTCCTCCTGCTGGATGAACCGACCAATGATCTCGATATTGAAACGCTGACCGTCCTGGAGGACTACCTGGATGGATTTAGCGGAGCTGTCATAACGGTATCTCATGACCGTTACTTCCTTGATCGGACATCAGAAATCCTTTTTGTATTCGGCAATGGCAGCATTACACCTTATTACGGTTCATACAGCGATTACCTGGAGGAAGAACAACAGGCGGCGCCGATTCCAAAAATGAGGGAGACCACTTCAAAGGAAAAACCGTTTCAGCATGACGGAAAAAAGAAAAAGATGTCCTACCTGGAAAAAAGGGAATGGGAAGAAATTGAAGATCGGATTTCTGCATCCGAGGGGAAAATTGCGGAAATAGAACGGCAAATTGGACAATCCGGCAGTGACTATGAAAAAGCCCAGGAGCTTTTCAATGACAAAGAGGAGCTGGAGAATAAGCTGGACGAGTTAATGGAAAGATGGGCTTATTTATCTGAAAAAGCCGATGAATAAATAGAAGCGGAAGCATAGCGTTTCCGCTCCATCATATGCTCAGTTGTGCTGGATCATCCGTTTGGTGCCTAAATATCTTGATTTCCAATAGGACGTATCGAGTTTGCTCACTGTCACACCTTTTGAGGAACCTGCATGGATGAACTTGCCGTCTCCAAGGTAAATGCCTGCATGAGAAGGTCCTGGTTTATAGGTCTGGAAAAAGAGAATATCGCCTACACTCGGTTTCGTCACATCAGTGCCGAAATTCCAAATATCGCTTACAGTACGTGGAATGTTCACCCCTTGTTTTGCAAAAACATGTTTAAGAAAGCCGCTGCAGTCAAATCCTGCCGGTGTCGTTCCGCCCCATCTATAAGGTGTCCCGATATAGCGTCTCGCAGCTTTGGCAACCCCGAACTGGGCGGATCGTTTTTTATCTTCGATTTTCACTTTCGCAGTTGGCGGGGCCGGTTTGACAGTGACTTCGGTTTGCCAGCTTTTATGTTTGCTTAAAGAACCATAAACTTGCGGACCGGCAATGCCGTCGACTTTCAGGTTTTTTTCGGTCTGGAACTGGATAACCGCTTTTTTCGTCAGCGGACCGAAGACGCCATCAAGGTTTCCGGTATAGTATTTTAACTTCATCAGTTTATTTTGCAGACTGCGGACTTTTTCACCCCTGTCTCCATATTGTACAGAATTTGTTTTGGTGAAAGAATATTTATAAGGCACTGCAGCTGAATTTATAAAGAGGGTTTCTAGCGTATTCGGCCCTGCGATCCCATCAACAGAAAGCCGCTGTTTTTTCTGGAATGTCTTGACTGCTTTCAATGTGGCTGGCCCGAATATGCCGTCTGCTGACAGATTGTAGATATGCTTCCCTTTTAAAGCGAGCTGCAGCTTCTTAACTGAGTTTCCTGTTTGACCGAATTTCAGGTGCTGCTGGATATTCATGGCGGAGTCCCTGGCCGGATTCCCGGATCCAGTAGACCCGGAAGCTGCATGCGGTGCACTGAGCATCATACCGACAGTTATAGTGGGAATGACGACCTTTTCCTTCACAAGACTTTTTAACATTGATCTGGATGCCTCCCTTAACGGTAAACATAGGGCTTCTGGCTGAAATGTATTCCTTTTATTCATATTGAAAAAAGGATTGATTATGACAAAACAGGCATGTCCGGACAATCTTTTACATTTTCTCCGGCAAAAGCTGCATATTTCAACAGGAATCCAGAGGTGTGAGAAAACAATGATCGTCACGACATCATCGAAAAACAGCAAAAACTTGGCTTCACTGGCTATCAAAGCTGCGGAGGAACTGGATGGTGTTTTTGTAGAAAGACAGGAAATACCGCTTAAGGCTCTGCGGACAGAATTTAACGATGACATACTGGTGGTGGGAATAGACAAGTTTGTCATTCATCCCCGCAATGGGGAGGAACCGTTTTTTTTTCATCCCAATGCCGCCATGTTCAGGCTGAAGCGAGTGCTCGCCGGAGGTTCCGACCCATTTGTGGAAGCAGCAGGCCTGAAGCCCGGAATGTCCATTTTTGATTGTACCCTCGGTCTCGGAGCAGATGCTATAATTGCCGCACATGCGGTCGGAGAAAGCGGGAGTGTTACCGGTATTGAAAAAAACAGGATGATCGCCTATCTTGTCGAAAGAGGTTTGCAAACATGGAAAACAAATGTGCCTGATCTGGAAATTGCAATGAGGCGGATTAAGGTGATCGCGGGAGATTACATGCTGGAACTTAAGCGGATTCCTTCTGAATCGGTGGAGGTCGTTTATTTTGATCCGATGTTTCAAACACCTCTCACTGAGTCTGCAGGCATAAACAAAATGCGGCCGATTGCTGCAGACACAATGCTTACCGAAGCGGCTGTCGAAGAAGCAAAAAGGGCGGCCAGATACAGAGTTATAATAAAAGATCATTTCCGCAGCGCTGTTTTCGAGCGCCACGGCTTCAAACGGAAAATCAGGAAATCGGCGAAGTTTCATTATGGGGTGCTGGAGAAAGGCAGCATAGATTGATCGGTTTAAGGAAAGGATACGGGCGGAGGTGAATGACGATGGCAAATAAGCCTAAGCAGGATTCTTCAAAGTCCGTCCTGGAATCCCCCGAAATCGAAGGCCAAGGAACGACTGAGAGGGAAACCGGAACCGTTTCAAAAAGCTCTGCCCGAAACAGGAAAAGGAAATAAACATCAAAAAGGAACCAGCAGGAAGCCGGTTCCTTTTATACGGCGGTAAAATCATCAGTCAGTGGCAGCCAGATAAATGAAGTAAAAGATAGACAGAAAACTTAAAATGGCGAGTACAACAGTTTCATTCATTCTATCACTCCTCCCCTTTGCAGTTTCCTCCACTATGCTTCCAGCAGTTTTGCGACAGGCACTTCCATTTCTTTATCCGGATTGGCTGCTGTATAAACCCTTGCCGTCTCAGCTTCTTCATTTACACTTTGCAGCCATACCGGCACCTGGTTATACAGTACAAGAAATTCAGAAGATGAATCAATTATTTCGACTGCCCGTGAAACATACATATAGTAATTCCTCCTTTTTAGTATAATTTCCGCCTAACGGTGAAAGGTTATGCATTTTCATGTAGCCTTTTTGTGATGTCCATGAGACAATAACCGTATGAATTGATGAGAGGCGGAAGAGTATGCAACAGTGGATCCGTAAAATATTTGTCGCATTAGTCGCTATTCTTACTTTCGGAACGGTCGTACCGTCGAATCAGCCGATTCAGATTCCCGGTTCCCAAAAGAATAGCCAGCATGAACAATCTGTTGAAGCATCGGGCGATTTGGCTCGAGAGGATATTCCAGACGATCATGACGGCATATCCATCCCATCTGAACTTGAACCGCGTGAACTGTTTTTTGCTGCCATGCTGTCTGAAGCTGAAAAACAGGGGGAGCAAAAATTCGGGTTCAGAATTGAAGATAAGATCGGTGAAGAATACAGGCAGATTATTTTGCCAGAACTGAAAAACGCCGTTGGCACGTTAACGAAAGATTGGGATGACGGCGAGTTCGGAAATCATGTCATCTCCAGCACGCCTGCAGGCGGTTACGGAGAGAAAATCTTTCATATCTATCACAGTGAAACCGGGAAGGATGTATTCCGTTACCATGTCAGAAGAGAACGGCCTCCGCTTGACGGCCATTATTTTGCTTTCCATTATCATTCAGATGCAGATTCGTTTACCGGACATTATACTCTCGGGAAAATATACTGGGGTAAAAATACGCCGCCAAAATGGCAAAGTTGAAGGCTGTCTGTTTTGACAGTCTTTTTTTATTGATAGGAAAGAATAAATGGTTAACAGGGAAGTGTATCTACGCAGGGGCCGATTTTAATACTTTAAATTTGTTTTCTCCTGAAGGCTCGCCAATCGGTGAGTCTTCTATGCTGTTCTGCATGTTAGGCCGGCTTCCGCTGTAGCTGCCGATAAGGGTAATGGACAACATCACGGTCACCGCTCTTCCATAACATCATAATTATTCAGACAAGCATAAAGGATGCTTGCTTTCGTATGGGAAGTGCCCTTTTTAAATATGCATCCGTTCTTTAAATACATGGTTATAGGCACAACGGGCAAAATGGATTCAGGAAAAAATGACTATCTATAATCTGTTGATTCTAAAAAAAGACCGTGTTATATTTAAAAACATCGTCGCTAACAGCAGACATGCATTTTTGAAAAAAGAATGCAAAAATATGTTGACTTTTAATCTGAAACATC
>NZ_LWBL02000081.1 GCF_001644195.2 Bacillus marinisedimentorum
TGTTTGTTCGGCGTGAAATATTCAACTTATGGCGTGAAACCGGCCGTGTCCTTCAGCCAGCCATTGCCGACGGCGGGAAACAAACATGATTTCGCTTGAAATCTCCCCGTTACGGCGTGAAACAAGGGTCTTACCGCGTGAATTCCCAGCTCACCATATGGAAATGAGCAGGGAACATCAGCTAAAACCCCAATTTTAAAGAGGAAATAGTCTTTTAACCGCCAAACCCTTGTCCATCCCGGTTCTCAAACTTCATTTCAACAAACTGCTGTCTCTGGAAGCATATTCATAAGCGGCCTTATAAGAAAAAGCTGCCCGGTGACAGGGCAGCTTTTCCTTTTATTATTCAGTACTGTGTGCAACTGTGTAGGCATTCAATTCATTATTTGACGGCTGGTTTTCCCCGCCGCCGCGCTGGCCGCCGTGAGCTTTCTTGAATGAGTCACTGTTTACCCACGCTTCATAGGATTCTTTTGAGTCCCATTTTGTGAACACGATTTCTTTCCCGTCTTCTTTTTCATTATCAAGGAACATGAACTCGAGGCAGCCAGGCACCTGCTTCATGTTTTCAGCACTGCCGCCGAAGCGTTCAATCATTTTTCCTTTCATTTCTTTCGGGATATTAAGTTCATTCATCACAACATACATCCATAATCCCTCCCAGGAAATAGTTTTCTTTTTTCATTATAACGAAACAATCCGGCACACCAAAATTTTTTGGCGCTTTTCATTCACATGATAGGGAAAAATGGGCTATAATAAAAATAGCTTTTCTGCAAATTGTCTGCGGCAAGTTTGGAGAAAGAAGGAGGAACTCATCCATGAGCTTTTTACTTATTCTCGGTGTCATCCTGGCATTTCTGGCCGCCATCTTCACAGCAGGCTATAATGACCGTCCAGGATCAAACCGATAATAGAAAGAAATGCGCAAGGCGCCGGGAAGCGGCGTATTATGCCATGAAAAAACGACCTGTCATCAGGTCGTTTTTTATTTCTCAGGAAAGGCCCGGGAAGCGCTGCTGTCTCAAAGCCTCATATGCAATAATGGCTGCTGTGTTCGAAAGGTTGAGCGAGCGGATATTGCCTGTCATCGGCAGCCGCAGGCACTGGTCCGGATATTTTTCCGGAATTTCATCAGGCAGTCCGGTTGTTTCCCGGCCGAACACGAAAAAGAGTTCCTGATCCGAATTGCTGAAGTCCGCATCCGTAAACACATTCTTGCCGAACTTTGTTATAAAGTAAAAATTGCCGCTGCTGTATGCCTGGAACAGCTCATCCAACGAGTCATGGTAATGGATATCAACATGCTCCCAGTAATCGAGACCGGCCCTTTTCAGCATTTTATCATCAGTTGAAAACCCAAGCGGCCTGACAAGATGCAGTGATATACCGGTTCCTGCACACGTCCTTGCAATGTTTCCTGTATTCGCCGGGATCAGCGGCTGGAAAAGCACAATATGAATTCCCACAGTTGTCACCTCAAACAGAACTTATAAATAGGTTTGTACTTTTCCTATTATAGCATGCGGCACCTTTTTTATAGAAATCGGCCTTTCGCCTGCAAATTGAACCTCCGGATGGTTCAACTATCATCGACAATGTGAAAGAATTTATACTGGATATTCGGAGTCCAGGCGGCTGAATCTTCATAGGACCAATACCGCATGCGGCTGTTATTCGTATGGGCATTTACAAGCGGCATTCCGGCAGCATCCTTCGCTACAACAATCGTATTATGGTCCCATTTGCCGTCACCTTCAAAATCATAGCAGATCACATCACCAGGCTGCAGAAGATCTGCTGATGCCATTTCCTTCCCCCGCAGTCCTGTTTTTGCGCCGCTCAAGTACCAGCGGAGCGAATGAGCAACAGCCCAGGAATAACTCCAATTATTGTTCCGGTACCACCATCCCTTGCTTCGGTTCGGGTACCCGCTCATTGGCGCTCCTCCCGCATACAGGCACTGTGATATAAAGTTGGTGCAATCGACATCGAACTTTTTAAAATTGGGATTATAACTGTTCCACCATCGTTCAGCATATTTCACCGCAGCCAGCCTGTCATAATAAAAAGGAGATCTCTCTTCGTTCCCGCTTTCACTCCAATCGATGGAAGGCGGCTCTTCTGGCTGCTGCTCGATCACCGCCCGGTCCGACTTCAATTTCCCGCTTTTGAATTCGGCTTCGCGATGTTCTATTTCTTCTTCTATATATAGATGTTCTTTTTGTTTAAGCAAATATTCATGGTGCAAAGCATATTGGATAATCTCACTTTCTTCATAACGGAGCAGGCTGTAAATTTCACCGGTCGTCTTTGCCTTCACAATTTCTGCTACCCTGTTTTCCAGCAGCCTTAGCCTGCGTTCAGTTCCTTCCAGCTTTTGTGCAGGAAATACTTTGTTCTCCTCCGTTCCTGCAAATTCATGAACCTGCGTTTTCCAGTTCTTTTTCAACTCATGCAGCCAATCCATCAGGCAGTTCTCCCCTGAATTTATTTTAAGATATACATATGCAGATAAAAACAGGGGCGTGCACCTATGGAAAAAGCAAGAAATAGAGCTTATGGGCAATCCTTAGCAGGCAAAAAAAAAGCGCCGTTTGGCACTTCTAACTGATTTTTTCGAGAGCATCTTCAATTTGGAGGAGCTGCTGCTTCTTTTCCAATCCGCCGTTGTAGCCGACTAGCTCACCGTTGCTCCCGATGATCCGGTGGCATGGAATGATAATTGGCAAAGGGTTTCGGTTCACAGCATTGCCTACAGCCCTGACAGCCCTTGGTGCATTTACAGCCTGTGCAATGTCTTTGTATGACCGGGTTTCACCGTATTCAATCCGTAAGAGCTCGCTCCATACCTTTTTCTGAAAAGGTGTCCCCTGGAAATCCAGCGGAAGCTGAAACTCTTTTCTTATGCCGGCGAAATAGTCGCTGAGCTGGCTTTGCGCATCGAAAAGCATTTCTGCATTCTGCTCCAGCTCAACTGTGTAAAACACTTTTTTGGACCAGGCGGATAAAAGAGGCAGCGCACTCTCACTGTCTCCGAAATGAATTTTACAAATTCCCTTTTCAGTGGAAACAATAGTGACTGCTCCCATCGGGCTTTCCATTTCATCGAAATAGAGGGTTGGCTTTCCTGTCATCCTATCCCTTCTTTTCCATTACTTTTTCAATATCTTACAGAAAAAAGACAATAATTACGAAGCGTAAAACAGAGCTTATTTAAGCATTTCCAGTCCTTTATCGATTTCTTCCATTACTTTTTCATCGTTTTCTCGCTTTTTCGCCTGTATAAGAAACTTTTCGGCATCTTCACTGCCTATTTTTCCTAGGGCCCAGGCAGCAGTGCCTCTAATCACCGGCCTGGGGTCTTCTTTAACGAGGCGCTTTAAATCAGGTACCGCTGATTCATCCCTGTAGTGGGCAAGAGCAATAATGGCATTTCGCTGAATCGGTTTCTTTCCGCGCCACGATCCTGCAATGGGACCGAATTTTTCTTTGAACTCCCGGTTGGAAATGCTGAGAAGCGGTTTAAGCTCCGGTTTCACAACCTCCGGATCCGGTTCCATCTCCGGGTGGAAATGAAAATCCACTTTTTTATTTTCCGGGCAAACGAGTTGGCACGTATCGCATCCATAAACTCGATTTCCAATTTTATCGCGGTACTCATCTGCCAGGAAGCCTTTCGTTTGCGTCAAAAAAGCGATGCATTTGCTTGAGTCAAGCTGCCCCCCCTGGACAATTGCCCCGGTCGGGCAAGCATCAATGCACTTATTGCAGGTGCCGCATCTGTCTTCAATAGGTGTATCCGGTTCAAAAGGGATGGTCGTAATCATTTCACCAAGGTAAACATATGAGCCTAGCTCGGGAGTTATGATGGAGGTGTTTTTCCCGCTCCAGCCAATCCCTGCCCGTTCCGCTGCGGCACGGTCGGAAAGTTCGCCGGTATCAACCATTGATTTCACCTTTGCTTCCGGTACTTTTTCCAAAATGAAGGCTTCGAGCTTTTGCAGGCGGTCCCTCAGGACATCATGATAGTCCAGTCCCCAGGAAGCCCGGGCAAACAAACCGCGCCGTTTTTCCTTTGTGCTCCGCGGAGCGTCCTTCATTTTGGAGGGGTAGGCAAGTGCAATCGAGATGATTGATTTTGCCTGCGGCACCAGCAGCTCCGGATTGGTCCTCTTCTCGATGTCAGGTTCTTCAAAACCGGACTGGTACCCCAATTCCTGCTGGTTTTCAAGCCTCCCCTTCAGCGTTTGAAAGGTGTCAGCACTTGCAAAGCCGATTTTGTCAATGCCGATTGTTTTACTATATGCGATTATCTCTTCTTTGAGCTGGGCGGTATTCATGGATTTCACCTCTTTTTCTTAAAAATGGGCGGACAGCTTACTTTTTGATTCCAAGTGTCCGAAGCCTGTTCAGCGCAGCGGCGATTTCATGCCGGCGCGGCCTGGCCAGATCGCCCGGATGCTGCCCTTTGGATAACGTAAAGGAGCCGGGCCCCTCATTGTCCATCTTTTCTTCAATGAAATCAAGTAAAGCGGGGATTGCTGCTTCTTGCCGGCTTAATCTTTTTTCTCTTTCCAGAAAAAATAAGATTTCCGCTATCATCCTTGTCTGGCTTTGATCAACAAGCTGTTCTACATATTGAAGCTGAATGTCGCTCCTTCCATACTGGATCGACGATAAACCCCTTGCTGTCACTTTCGATTTCTTGCCTTTTCTGCTGTCAAGGCTTTGCGGCAGCGGAATGCGCTCACTGATAGCAGTAAAGCTCCCGCCTGCTTCGCTCTCTCGCTTAAATTCGATTTTCCTGGCAATGTCCCGGGCCTCGGCTGTCACGTCTGCAGGTATATACTCTTCCATCCGGATAACTTTATCGGCAACATCGAAATAATCCCCCGAACCGCCCATGACAAGGATAGTCGAGATGTTCCGCTCTTCATACAGGTGCTTGACCCGATCGATAAAAGGCGTGATAGGTTCCTTCTCTTTTGCAACGAGCGCCTGCATTCTTGCGTCCCTGATCATAAAGTTGGTGGCACTTGTATCTTCATCAATCAATAGGACCGATGCCCTGGATTCCATACCTTCCATTATATTAGCGGCCTGAGAAGTGCTTCCGCTCGCATTTTCGGTCGTAAACGAATGGGTGTTTTTCTCGTAAGGAAGGTTATTAATGAACGGTGAAATATTAACTCCCGTTATCTTCCGCCCGTCTTCAGCCCTCACTTTCACAGCATCGGGATGGCTGAGGACAAACTCTCTTCCATCACCTTCAATATGATCATAAACGCCAAGCTCGATCGCCTTCAAGAGGGTACTTTTTCCATGGTATCCTCCGCCGGCGATGACGGTGATTCCCTCTTTCACCGCCATCCCCGTGACAGGATCTTCCTTATGAGGGACCTGTATCTCCACTGACATGCTTGCAGGACTCACAAACGGAACAACTTTCCCTTCCCTCAGCGGCCGGCTGCTCACTCCGCTCTCGCGCGGAAGTACGGCACCATCGGCAATAAATGAAATGATTCCGTTTTCCTTCATATAACCCCGGATTGCCCCCTGCTGGTCAGCGAGCCGATGTGCACGGGAGAGTTCACTTGTATCAATATTAAAGATGCTTCCCTGTAAAATCGCAGGGATTTCTTCAAAAAACAATTGCTCTGCCTGTTTGCCGAGCACCCGCCGACCGCGGGCGGGAAGCCCGATGGAAAGGCAAAGCCCAATCTCTTTATCATTTATGGACACAGCAGTCCGCTCTAACACTTCCTGGCCCGGTGCATCAATCATAATCAATCCGCTCTTCCCTGTCCCGCCTGCACCCTTGCCGCCTTTCTTCCTGATTTCCCTGGCAGCAAGCCGCGCAATAAAATCTTCTGTTCGGATCTTCCGGTGTTTTGTGTCATCCCAGCTTGCCTCATAACCCGCATTCTTACGCGGGACCAGTACACGGATTTTTGAAGGGGAGGCAAACGGATCACCCTGGACATAATCTACAGCAAGCCTCCAGCTGCCGAAGGTATAAGTCCCCTGAATGTCTTTATATGCCTTATAACCCTTACCATCAATCTTCCGCAGCAAATGCCGCAGTTTTTCCATCATCCATCACCTCTGTCAATCTATTTCAAGTGCAGTGCTTCCATATGCTACACTGATTAAAAGAGCCTATAGGAGGAACGCACAATGCCCAATGTTTCAATCTCGCCTAAAGTGAAAGAACATATTCCCGATTTCAAAATAGGCTGCATTACCTATCATGATATCGTGATTGATGATGCACCTCAAATGATAAAAGGAAGGCTGCAGCTGTATCAGGAATCCCTGCAGCTCGACCTGGATGTCAAACAAATAAACGACTTTCCCGGCATTCATGAATGGCGGCAAGTGTTCAAGCAGGCAGGAACGGACCCGTCCCGATACAGGCACTCTGCCGAAGCGCTCTACCGCCGCCTGAAAAAAAAGGATACCATTCCGCTCATCCATTCTGCAGCCGATATCAACAACTTCTTTTCCCTGCAATATGAAATCCCGGTCGGCATCTATGACATGGATAAGCTTGCCGGCGATGTGACGATTGATATCGGAACCGGTGAGGATCAATACAAAGCCTTGAACGGACGTGATATGAACATGCAGGACAAACTCCTCTCAAGGGATGACACCGGCTCTTTCGGAAGCCCGATCACCGATTCTGCTAGAACAGCCGTCACAAAAGAAACAGCAAACGCCCTTCAGCTGTTTTATCTGAGGCCGTCCATGAATCGTGACGAAGCAGCACAACTGCTCGAAGCCGCCGGCAAAATGTTCACTCAGGTCCACGGAGGCACAAGAGAAACAAGAGTGATTGAATAAACTGGCTCTCCGCCTGCTTGCACTATTGGCAAGCAGGTCATTTTATTCCTCTATAATGTAATGCTCCTACGCACATTAAAAAACGCAATGCTTCATTAAAAACGAAACACTGCGTTAGTCACAAGGTTTAAGTATAAAAATTTAGAATGGAGCGGGTGATGGGAATCGAACCCACGACATCAGCTTGGAAGGCTGAGGTTTTACCACTAAACTACACCCGCATAATTAATCAGATATATAAAGTTGTTTGTGTTGCCGACAGTCATGCCTCTTCCTCTGCCAGCTTACTCAGAGATGATTAATGCGTCGAGGCAACTCGTAGCTTATTCAAAGAAGTAACCCTCGTGGCTGAGGTTTTACCACTAAACTACACCCGCAAAGTGTTTTTCCATCGGAATGATTATTATTATATTGAAATTCAAATCATATTTCAAGGGGCAAATCTGAAAAATGTCGAAAATAGGCGTTGCAGCAGCATCGAATCAGATATTCATCCTTGGGCCAGGATCGCAGTAATCAAAAACTGATGGGTCAACCTATCAGTCGAGTGTCTTTGTCACACCCCAGATCCTGTCAAACCCGCCGTAATTATTCAAAGCGATATCCAGGTCATGAAAATAACGGTGAAGCTCCAGAATGTGACTCTTTTGCTCTTCGTCCATGACAGCCTCCGAAATCCGCTGAATATCCTTCAAATCGGTCTTTAAGTTTTTACTACCTACAGAAGAAACGAACTCTTTTGTCTTCACCGTTACATTTCTAGCCATTTCCCTTTGCTCATTCCAATTGACACTGTTAATCCCACCGTATCCTAGTGTTTCATTGTAAAAATCGTGTGTTTTTGCAACGAACCTTCCGACATCCTGATTCTGTTTGCCAATGGTGGCCTGAATTTCTTCGACTTTTTCTTTTGATACCGTGTTATTGTTTCCTGTTCCCTCATCGATCTCTTCCCCGCTGCCAGTTGCCATCATTGTATAAATTGAGAAAGATGAGACTGCAAGTATTGTCATGCTTATGATTATCGTCCAGAATAGGCTTTTCTTTTTCATTTTTCAGCCTTCTTTCTTTAGGCAAGTTATGGTCTGGCCTATCTAACCAGTCTCTATTAAAATAGTAACAGACTTTCATCCAAATACCAATAATATACATTTGGTCACTGAATGTATATACTCCAATTTCTTGATTAAGTAAAACCCTGATACTGATTGACAGTCTAGGCTATAAAAAAACCCCCGCATCAAAACGGGGAAAAGAAGAACCGCAGAAAATAAGCGGTCTCGATTGTGGATATTAATACCGGCGGCCGGGGTCGAACCGGCACTCCAGAAGGAACACGATTTTGAGTCGTGCGCGTCTGCCAATTCCGCCACGCCGGCAAAGTATAATGGCGGAGAAGGTGAGATTCGAACTCACGCGACGGTTGCCCGCCCTAACGCATTTCGAGTGCGCCCCCTTATAGCCACTTGGGTACTTCTCCAAGGTTTATTATTTAAAAACTTGCAGCCATCACACAATGGATGCTGATAACTTTTGAATCCTCAGTCTGCCCTCTCCGTGCAATAGATCAGGAAGGATACAATACAAGTCATCGTATGAAAAAAGACCCTTTCACTTTAATGAAAGAATCCTTTTTCACAACAACTGAATTGTTGGGCAATACCGGTGGCCGGGGTCGAACCGGCACTCCAGAAGGAACACGATTTTGAGTCGTGCGCGTCTGCCAATTCCGCCACACCGGCATAATAAAAATTGGAGGCGGTAACCGGATTTGAACCGGTGATAAAGGTTTTGCAGACCTCTGCCTTACCACTTGGCTATACCGCCTTAATGGAGCGGAAGACGGGATTCGAACCCGCGACCCCCACCTTGGCAAGGTGGTGTTCTACCACTGAACTACTTCCGCAATAATGGCTGGGCTAGCTGGATTCGAACCAGCGCATGACGGAGTCAAAGTCCGTTGCCTTACCGCTTGGCTATAGCCCAATAAGAGTTTACTGCATCCTTTATGGGGCGACTAATGGGAATCGAACCCATGATGTCGGAGCCACAATCCGATGCGTTAACCACTTCGCCATAGCCGCCATGTTAATTGGCAGGGGCAGTAGGAATCGAACCCACACTGGAGGTTTTGGAGACCTCTGTTCTACCGTTAAACTATGCCCCTATATGATCTTTTGTGAATAAAAAATGGTGGAGGAGGGCGGATTCGAACCACCGAACCCTGAGGGAACAGATTTACAGTCTGCCGCGTTTAGCCACTTCGCTACTCCTCCATATGAAAATGGTGCCGGCCAGAGGACTTGAACCCCCAACCTACTGATTACAAGTCAGTTGCTCTACCAATTGAGCTAGACCGGCACACAAATGGTGGCTCGAGACGGAATCGAACCGCCGACACGAGGATTTTCAGTCCTCTGCTCTACCGACTGAGCTATCGAGCCATACTGTAGTGTACATGAACTTACTTAATCATTCGGCCTTACATAGTTACCTGTCTCTTCCTCTGCCAGTTTAATCAAGGAAGATCATGCGTCGAGACAACTCGATGTGGACTCAGAGAAGCGGATGCTCGTGACTGAGCTATCGAGCCATACTGTAATGCACTTAACCATTCGGCCATTTCACTTCAAAAATGGCGGTCCGGACGGGACTCGAACCCGCGACCTCCTGCGTGACAGGCAGGCATTCTAACCAACTGAACTACCGGACCATATTTGGTTGCGGGAGCAGGATTTGAACCTGCGACCTTCGGGTTATGAGCCCGACGAGCTACCGAACTGCTCCATCCCGCGATGATATGAATAAAGTGTTACTTTGTATCCTGGAGTTACGCAGTTAAAAACTAACTGTCTCTTCCTCTGCAAGCCTATTCCGGGATGATTGATGCGTCGAGACAACTCGAAGCGGATTCATAGATGTATCGCTCGTTGCTCCATCCCGCGATAATATAGAAACTTTCAGATTTGGAAAGCATATGGTGGAGGATGACAGGATCGAACTGCCGACCCCCTGCTTGTAAGGCAGGTGCTCTCCCAGCTGAGCTAATCCTCCGATATAGTGAAGCGATATGCCAGGAATGCCTGGCATTCACTTCTGTCAGTGACCCCTAGGGGATTCGAACCCCTGTTACCGCCGTGAAAGGGCGGTGTCTTAACCACTTGACCAAGGGGCCAATTTAATATGGCGGAGAGCGAGGGATTCGAACCCTCGAGACGGCGGTAGCCGTCTACACGATTTCCAATCGTGCTCCTTCGGCCACTCGGACAGCTCTCCATTGGCTCCACAGGCAGGATTCGAACCTGCGACAGCTCGGTTAACAGCCGAGGGCTCTACCACTGAGCTACTGTGGAATGGTTATCTATCTTCCTTAACTGATTTAGCAGCGTCACTACTGCTTCTTCCTCTGCATGCTAAGTCAGAGAAGCATATGCGTCGAAGCAACTCGCAGCCGATTCAGGGATGCGTTGCTCGTCACTGAGCTACTGTGGAATTGTTGAAATTTCGCCCGGCGGCGTCCTACTCTCACAGGGGGACGGCCCCCAACTACCATCGGCGCTGGAGAGCTTAACTTCCGTGTTCGGGATGGGAACGGGTGTATCCTCTCCGCCATTGCCACCGGACTTGTTATAACAGCTTGAATCACTTTGTGTCCAAACCTTTGTGTTCAAAAGTTTCCCTGAATCAGCTTCTCTCTTTCTTCTAATTCATTTAGGAACAAGATATATTATACAGAGATTACGCTGAATTGCAAGGATAACTTTTAAGGTCATTCCCTGAAAACTGGATAACTTCATGCAAGCAAGTAATACGTTGATAT
>NZ_LWBL02000082.1 GCF_001644195.2 Bacillus marinisedimentorum
AACCATGCTTTAGAAGCATGGTTCTTTTTTTCATTTTTCGAGGCAGCTGCAATACATTCATTTTTTATTGGTATTTTTGAGTGATGGCTACTGTTTATGGCTGTTTTGCTCGTTTGAGTCAGGCTCCCAAGCAATCAGGACTTTTCCGAATTCCTGCTGGTACTGATCAAGTTTCTCTTTTTGTTCTTCAGTAAGGTCAGCAATATGATAATCAGGTTTCAAAATGTTCACCCCATTTTTATGTTTATGAAAAGTATTGGTATGAAAGAGAAGGTTTATTCAAGATGTTGAACGGGATTGCCTGGCAATTGCCAGGCAATTCCCGGGCATTCCATAAAGGATTTTGGCTTGTGTGCTCGAATTATAATTGATAACAGTTTTAACGGCGGGGGTGGTGGAAACGTGCGGAACGTGCATCGGGGATGGATCGTGTTATTGTTTATCGTGTTAAGTGTGCTTGCCTGTCTCGGGTTTGGGAGGTTTGCGCTTGGTGCAATCATTCCGTTTATGAAAGACGGTCTCGGATTGAGTTACAGGGAAACAGGCCTTGTAGCTTCATCGGTATTTCTCGGATATTTAATCAGTGTCACGACGGTTGGTTATTTTGTCCTCCGTTATAAAGCGAAGGACGTCATTCTGTTCTCATTGCTTTTGACAATCGCCGGGATGCTGATCAATGCAAATGCAGCCGGTTTCTGGTCTGCTTATTTGGGCTGCCTCATCACCGGAATCGGTTCGGGGGGGACGTATATTCCTGCACTCGGCCTGCTGGGCCAGTGGTTTGCCAAAGAGAAAAAAGGTATGGCGATGGGAACAGCTATGGCAGGTGCCGGCATGGGGATTGCTTTCAGCGGACTGGCAGTGCCGTATCTTATGTCATTGATCGGCGCCTCGGGCTGGCGGACGAGCTGGTATATTCTTGCTGCAGCGGTCGGTTTGATAGCTGTTTTGGATGCTTTCTTTTTAAAAAACAGTCCGTCGGAATTCGGGCTCAGGCCGATTGGGGAAAAGGAGCCGCCAAAGGCACAGACTAAAAAAGTTCCATACCATGGAGCGGGTTCAGCAAAAGATCATGTTTACCGGAACAGGCTAGTATGGCTGACCGGCTTCATTTATTTATCCTGGGGCTTCAGTTATATCGTATTTTCCACTTTTCTTGTTGATTATTTGATGGAAGGGCGGGGTTTTTCAAAAGAGCTTGCCGGAACATCGTTTGCGGCGGCAGGCCTGTTCAGTATTGTCAGCGGCTTTATCTGGGGAAGCCTTTCCGACCGCATCGGCCGGATGTTCACCCTCGGTATTGTTTACGGAATCCAGGGTGTCATGCTCCTCGCCCTGACATTGTTTTCTTCCCCTTCTGTCCTCTTTGCTGTAATTGTGATTTACAGCATAACTTTATGGGGTGTGCCTTCCATTATGAATGCAAGTGTCGGTGATTATGTATCAGCCCTTTATGTGCCGGTCGCTATGGGATTCATTACATTGTTTTTCAGCATCGGTCAGTTCGTGTCCCCGGTTGCCATTGGATTTTTGATTGATTATACCGGCGGATACCTTGAAGCGCTGCTTTTGTCGACTGCTGTCTGCCTGGCTGGAGGAATTGGGGCATTTGTGCTTCATCATAAAAACAAGAGCAGCAATAGTACGGCAAATTCTGCAGCCCATGCAGGAAATTGAATGAGTTCGGCGGTTATATCCGGCTCTGCAGAAGACGGGTTCCTTATGCACAACCGTCAGATGATCGGGCTGTCACGCCCGATCATCTTGTGGAAGGCGAAGATCGGGCAATGTTCTGCACCCTCTCTCATCACAAATACCTGCAGGAATCAGACGAAATATCCATGGAGAGAACCAGGAAGGAATCTCCTGCCGCTGAAAAGAGGCCGGGTCTTTCATATCCAAAATCAAGTAAAATTTCCACGACTCCGTTTTCTTGTGGCACTGCACCGGGAGAATCCGCTAAGGCGCTTTCTGTTGCAATTATCGTATGGACAAGCATGACTGCCTGTAAATACCGGGTAAGAGAAGAAACCGCTTCACGTTGAAACACGGCGCTGCCGAGCAATGAAAGTTCATCTATAACCGCGAATCGGCTGCCTCCTTCCAGAGTCTCTAATGCCGTTTCCGCAGCGTCCTTTATGTCGCCCGCAAGTGTTTCCGCAGCCATTCCGGTATCCCCCCACGCTTCATCAAAAATGTAAAGGGTGCCTTTTGCAATCTGTGAACCAGATGCGCTGTTTTTTGCAAGATCGATACGCACATACATCTTTTCTTCCTCATAGGTATGCAGCCATTGGATCGGCTGTTTCATTTACAAAACCTCCATTCCCATATCACCTGGTCAAGTCATGGTAAAGCAGTATGCAATGCATCGCCCCCTACTGTCCGGCTGCATCAGATTTGCCCGCTTCCATATAAGTTTTCATTTACAGCCGCCCTTTTATGCCGTTATCCGCCAAACCTGTTAAAATAATCGTTACAGACAGATTTACGGTGAAAGGATTTTCAATGATGGCAGAGATGACAAAAGTAAGAATATCGGTCAGGACACTGGTTGAGTATGTATATAGAAGCGGAAGCCTTGAAACCGGCTTTCGGACGAATACGGCGCTTCATGAAGGGACGAAAGCCCATCTGGATATCCAGGGGACCTACAGTGAACAGGACCGGAAAGAGGTTTCCCTTAAAACGGAAGTTGAGCAGGATGACATTCTTTTCACAATTGAAGGAAGAGCGGACGGCCTGCTGGATGAGGATGGAAAAATCGTCATTGATGAGATCAAGTCAACTTCCCGGCCGCTGGAAGAAATCACCGCTGAATCCCATCCTGTATACTGGGCCCAGGCGAAGTGTTACGCATATATTTATGCGCTGGATCAGGGTATGGATAACATGACGGTCCAGCTTACTTATGTTTCTGCTGATACCGGTGAACTGAAGAAATTCAGAGATGAGTTTTCCGTTGAGGAATTGGAAACCTTTCTGCAAGAAGTTGTTGAAGGTTATGCGCCATACGCCAGACTTATGGCGGATCATCGTGCCGAACGGGACCGCAGCATTGCCGGCCTTGATTTCCCATTTGAAAATTACAGGGAAGGGCAGCGCCAGTTTGCCGGGACAGTTTATAAAGGGATAAGCGACAAGAAAGATGTATTCGCCCAAGCGCCGACTGGCATCGGCAAGACCATTTCTGCAGTATTTCCATCAATAAAGGCAATGGGAGAAGGCCTGCTGAACAGGCTGTTTTATCTGACTGCCAAAACCATCACCCGTGAAGCGGCTGAGGATACGCTTAACTTGATGCGGCAAAAAGGGCTCAATCTCCATGCGGTCACGATCACAGCGAAAGATAAAATCTGTTTTAAAGATGAGGCGGTCTGCAGCAAGGAGCATTGTGAATTTGCTGACGGCCATTATGACAGGATCAACGGCGCGGTGCTTGATATTCTTGAAAACGAGCAATCCATGAACCGTCCAGTCATTGAGCGATATGCGCAGAAGCACAGGGTGTGTCCGTTTGAATATCAGCTGGAACTTGCTTATTCCGCCGACGCGGTCATTTGCGATTACAACTATGTATTCGATCCTCGTGTTTCGCTGAAGCGTTTTTTGGAAGAACAGAAGAAACATACCGTTCTGCTTATCGATGAGGCCCACAACCTTGTCGACCGCGCCCGCAGCATGTTCTCGGCCGAACTTTTAAAATCAGACTTTCTGAATATCAGGCGGGAGTTCAAAGGCAAAAATGATGCCATTTACCGGGCTGCACAGGATATTAACAGCCATTTGCTCAGAGTGAAAAAGCAATGTGCCGAAACCGGTAACAGGCTGACAGCAGAAGAGTTGGATGAAGAATTTATCGCATTGCTCGAGCGGTTCAGTTTTTCTGCCGAACAGGAGCTTGCGTCAGGCGGTGATGGTGAAGAAGGACAAGCATTGCTGGATACATACTTTTCAGCACTTGCCTTTACGAGGATTGCCCAGCTTTATGATGAACGTTTCATTACTTATGCGGAAACGTTCAAGAGTGAAGTGAGATATAAATTGCTTTGCCTGGATCCTTCCCATCTTCTGCAGAAGACCGGAAAACGGTTCCGGTGCAGGGTCTATTTTTCCGCAACGTTTTCGCCGCTTGGTTACTATCAGGATATGCTCGGCGGCAACAGGGAAGAGGATTACTCCGTCTCGCTTCCTTCACCGTTTGCCAGGGAAAACACCGATGTCTATATCCGTCCGCTTTCGACAAGATACCGTGACAGGGAGCGGACGAGCGAGCCGATTGCCGAGACTGTGAGCCAGCTCATCCAGGAGCGGCCCGGCAACTACCTTGTCTTTTTCCCTTCTTACCAGTACATGAATATGGTATATGATGAATTTGTTGTAAAGGAGCCGGATACGAAAACAATCATCCAGGCGGGCGGCATGCCGGAAGAGGAGAGGGAACAGTTCCTGGCATCATTTCAAGCGGATACGGGTTCAACTCTTGTCGGTTTTGCGGTGCTCGGCGGCATTTTTTCCGAAGGTGTCGATTTGAAAGGGGACCGCCTGAATGGGGTCATCGTCGTCGGTGTCGGCCTCCCGCAAATCGGGCATGAACGCAACATCATTAAAGAGTATTTTAATAAAACGGGAAAAAATGGTTATGACTATGCATATGTGTATCCGGGCATGAACAAAGTGCTGCAGGCCGGAGGGCGCCTGATCAGGTCCGAAGATGACCACGGCGTGATCGTCCTTATTGATGACCGTTTTTTACAGCGGAAATATCAGTCTCTGCTTCCGGAAGAATGGCGCCATTATACGGTTATCCAATAAAGAAAAAGCTGGCACGCGCTGTGCCAGCTTTTTTTGCCGTGTAAATTGTCAACAAGGAAATATTTCGTCCCAGCGGTTGGTGTTAAGTCTACAGGTAAGGGCAGCAGACCATCGTCTTAGCCTGAAGGCTCGCCAATCGCCGAGTTTCTTCACTGTCTTAAAAACTTGCGTCTGTTATATCCGTGAATTTGCGGTTTCCGAAGCTGGGTCTTTTTTCAGCATACTGAGCAGGAAGCCGGCCGCACCGCCTGCGGCGGCAGGCATGACCCAGGCAAGACTCAAGGAAGCAAGCGGCAGCGAACCGAGAAATTGTGTCAGATATTCAGATTCGAGGCCGAGCATTTTAAGCCCGTCATATACACTGACAATACCGGTCGCGAGCATCGCCCCTGAGTATACATAGCGGGTTCCGCCAAACAGGTTGTGCAAGTATGCAAGCAGCACGAGCACAATTGCCAGCGGATAAACGGCGACCAATACAGGAACGGAATACGCGATGATCTGGTTAAGCCCGAGATTGGCGATCAGGAAACTGACAATAGATACCAGTGTGACTACGTTCTTATAGCCAAGTTTCGGGAATTGTTTTGAAAAATACTGGGCTGATGCGGTTGTCAGACCGACGACTGTTGTGAAACATGCCAGCGCGACAATCGCTCCAAGGAGCAAGCCGCCGAATGAGCCGAACAGGAGGTTTGCTCCTGCAGACAAAATTTCGCTTCCGTTCGTAAAGGAGCCGAGTGAAGCCATTTTCGCCCCAAGCCAGCCAATTGAAATATAAACAGCTGCAAGGCCGGCCCCGGCAACAAGGCCGGCTCTTACAGTATGTCCCATTAATGTGCGGTGATTGGATACTCCTTTTTCGGTAACAGCCGTCACGACCAGAATGGCAAAGGCAAACGCAGCAATCGTATCCATCGTCAAATAACCTTCAATAAGCCCGGTGAAAAATGGTGCGGATTGATATTTTTCGGAAGCGGGCTGCAGCGGTGCATCAAGCTTCACAAAGCTAACAGCAACAAGCGCTGTGATGGAGATAAGCAAAACAGGCGTCAGCAGCTGGCCGATCCGGTCGACGAGTCTTGTTGGGTTTAAGCTGACCCAGTAGGAAAGCAGAAAAAACACAACGGTAAACAGGAACAGCGCAAGCGCAGAACTGAAGCCGCCGGTTTCTGTGAAAGGTTTAACTGCCATTTCGTATGCAACGTTGGCTCCGCGCGGGATGCCGAAAAACGGGCCGATTGCCAGATACACAACGGCTGTGAACACAAGCCCGAACAGCGGACTGACCCGGCTGCCAAGCGCATTTGCTCCGCCTCTGACCAAAGCAATTGCAGCAACCGCCATGATCGGCAGGCCAACCCCCGTTATGACAAAGCCGCCGATCGCCTTCCAAAAGGAAGTTCCCGCTTCATATCCTAAAAAAGGCGGATAAATCAAATTACCTGCTCCAAAAAACAGTGCGAATAACATGAAACCGATGAAAAGAGTGTCTCTTTTCTGCATATCCCATTCCCCTTTCAATACCTGCTGTTAAAAAATGCACATGCTGCCAAAAACTTCCCTGCAATATAAAAACCCGTCCCTGTAATAGGGACGAGTTTGACTCGCGGTACCACCCTGATTCTGCACGACCTTCCATTCGGAAGCCATACAGCACTCCAGCCGCATACAATCATATGCGTTCCGTGATAACGGCGGAAAACCCGGCTTGAGCTTACTTTGAATTCAGCCCTGCATCTCGGAGATGATTTTCAGAAACACATGTACACCGGCTTCCACTATTCCGGCTCGCTGTAGAACATAGCAGTAACTTACTCTTCTCGTCATTGATATTATTTAAAAAGTCTGTCATTTTATAGCGTGTTTTGTAAGCTAAAAGAATAATAGCATCGGTGAAAAAGCTTTGTCAATATATTTATTTAATTATGAAAATTTTGGTGATGGAGTTATGTTTGAGGGCTAGTACAGGCAGGATTCAGGAAAAAGGCTTGATGGAAACAGCCTTTTATAGAAATTTATACGGTTGAGAATAGGGCCCGGCCGGGTTTAGGTGTTGGTTGGATTGTTATGTGTGGTGGCTGACCTGGGTCATAAGTGAAGAAAAGCGATTACGGCGTGGAAAACAGGAATACTGGCGCGCGTGAAACCGGGCGGTTACCGCGTGAAACGCATGAGTTATGGCGTGAAAGCGGGGGTTTGGCGTGAAAAGGCAAGAGTTCGGCGCGAAAACGCTGGTGTTCGGCGTGAATCAGGCGGCATTCGGCGCGAAAACACGGCTGAACCGCGTGAAAACAGTCTCCCACATGTAATGTGCAGCCCTCTCCGTGTGAAAAGCAGAGATTGAGGCAAGAACACCCAGGTAATAGGCGTGAAATAAAGCGGATCCGGTTTGGAAAACAGGAATACGGTT
>NZ_LWBL02000083.1 GCF_001644195.2 Bacillus marinisedimentorum
GCCAGGATAAGCCCTCGATCGATTAGTATCCGTCAGCTGCACGTGTCGCCACGCTTCCACCTCGGACCTATCAACCTCATCTTCTCTAAGGGATCTTACCAGCCTGACGCTGTGGGAAATCTCATCTTGAGGGGGGCTTCATGCTTAGATGCTTTCAGCACTTATCCCTTCCACACGTAGCTACCCAGCGATGCCTTTGGCAAGACAACTGGTACACCAGCGGTGTGTCCATCCCGGTCCTCTCGTACTAAGGACAGCTCCTCTCAAATTTCCTGCGCCCGCGACGGATAGGGACCGAACTGTCTCACGACGTTCTGAACCCAGCTCGCGTACCGCTTTAATGGGCGAACAGCCCAACCCTTGGGACCGACTACAGCCCCAGGATGCGATGAGCCGACATCGAGGTGCCAAACCTCCCCGTCGATGTGGACTCTTGGGGGAGATAAGCCTGTTATCCCCGGGGTAGCTTTTATCCGTTGAGCGATGGCCCTTCCATGCGGAACCACCGGATCACTAAGCCCGACTTTCGTCCCTGCTCGACTTGTAGGTCTCGCAGTCAAGCTCCCTTGTGCCTTTACACTCTGCGAATGATTTCCAACCATTCTGAGGGAACCTTTGGGCGCCTCCGTTACTCTTTAGGAGGCGACCGCCCCAGTCAAACTGCCTGCCTGACACTGTCTCCGAACCGGATCACGGTCCTGGGTTAGAATTTCAATACAGCCAGGGCAGTATCCCACCAGCGCCTCCACCGAAGCTGGCGCTCCGGCTTCCAAGGCTCCTGCCTATCCTGTACAAGCTGTACCAAAATTCAATATCAGGCTGCAGTAAAGCTCCACGGGGTCTTTCCGTCCTGTCGCGGGTAATGCGCATCTTCACGCATAGTATAATTTCACCGGGTCTCTCGTTGAGACAGTGCCCAAGTCGTTGCACCTTTCGTGCGGGTCGGAACTTACCCGACAAGGAATTTCGCTACCTTAGGACCGTTATAGTTACGGCCGCCGTTTACTGGGGCTTCGATTCAGAGCTTCTCCATAAGGATAACCCCTCCTCTTAACCTTCCAGCACCGGGCAGGTGTCAGCCCCTATACTTCGCCTTACGGCTTCGCAGAGACCTGTGTTTTTGCTAAACAGTCGCTTGGGCCTTTTCACTGCGGCTCCCGCAGGCTTGCACCCGCAGGAGCACCCCTTCTCCCGAAGTTACGGGGTCATTTTGCCGAGTTCCTTAACGAGAGTTCTCCCGAGCACCTTAGGATTCTCTCCTCGCCTACCTGTGTCGGTTTGCGGTACGGGCACCTCTCACCTCGCTAGAGGCTTTTCTTGGCAGTGTAGGATCGGGAACTTCGGTACTCTATTTCCCTCGCCGTCACAGCTCAGCCGCATGATGGACGGATTTGCCTATCCATCGGCCTCACTGCTTGGACGCGCATATCCGACAGCGCGCTTACCCTACCTTCCTGCGTCCCCCCATTGCTCAAACGGTGAGGAGGTGGTACAGGAATATCAACCTGTTGTCCATCGCCTACGCCTTTCGGCCTCGGCTTAGGTCCCGACTAACCCTGAGCGGACGAGCCTTCCTCAGGAAACCTTAGGCTTTCGGTGGACAAGATTCTCACTTGTCTTTTCGCTACTCATACCGGCATTCTCACTTCTAAGCGCTCCACAGGTCCTTCCGGTCCTGCTTCTCAGCCCTTAGAACGCTCCCCTACCACTGACACCATCGGTGTCAATCCGCAGCTTCGGTGATACGTTTAGCCCCGGTACATTTTCGGCGCAGAGTCACTCGACCAGTGAGCTATTACGCACTCTTTAAATGGTGGCTGCTTCTAAGCCAACATCCTGGTTGTCTGTGCAACTCCACATCCTTTTCCACTTAACGTATACTTTGGGACCTTAGCTGGCGGTCTGGGCTGTTTCCCTTTCGACTACGGATCTTATCACTCGCAGTCTGACTCCCAAGGATAAGTCTCTGGCATTCGGAGTTTGACTGAATTCGGTAACCCGGTGAGGGCCCCTAGTCCAATCAGTGCTCTACCTCCAGGACTCTAACACTTGAGGCTAGCCCTAAAGCTATTTCGGGGAGAACCAGCTATCTCCGAGTTCGATTGGCATTTCACCCCTACCCACACCTCATCCCCGCGTTTTTCAACACGCGTGGGTTCGGGCCTCCATCCAGTGTTACCTGGACTTCACCCTGGACATGGGTAGATCACTCGGTTTCGGGTCTACGACCACGTACTCATTCGCCCTGTTCAGACTCGCTTTCGCTGCGGCTCCGCCTCTTCGGCTTAACCTTGCACGGGATCGTAACTCGCCGGTTCATTCTACAAAAGGCACGCCGTCACCCGTTAACGGGCTCCGACTACTTGTAGGCACACGGTTTCAGGTTCTCTTTCACTCCCCTCCCGGGGTGCTTTTCACCTTTCCCTCACGGTACTGGTTCACTATCGGTCACTAGGGAGTATTTAGCCTTGG
>NZ_LWBL02000084.1 GCF_001644195.2 Bacillus marinisedimentorum
ATGGTCCTCCCGGATTCCGACGGGATTTCACGTGTCCCGCCGTACTCAGGATCCACTCGGGAGGGAACGGCGTTTCAGCTACAGGGCTGTTACCTCCTCTGGCTGGCCTTTCCAGGCCGATTCGCTTACGCCGTTCCTTTATCACTCCACAATGAGTGTCCTACAACCCCAGAAGGCAAGCCTTCTGGTTTGGGCTGTTTCCGTTTCGCTCGCCGCTACTCAGGAAATCGCATTTGCTTTCTCTTCCTCCGGGTACTAAGATGTTTCAGTTCCCCGGGTCTGCCTTCCTTATCCTATGGATTCAGATAAGGATCCTGCCCCATTACGGGCAGTGGGTTCCCCCATTCGGAAATCTCCGGATCAACGCTTGCTTACAGCTCCCCGAAGCATATCGGTGTTAGTCCCGTCCTTCATCGGCTCCTAGTGCCAAGGCATCCACCGTGCGCCCTTTCTAGCTTAACCTGGCTATTCAGGCGCAAGCACATACGTGCTTGCCTTGCTTTACTTGCTTGATAATCGTTATCCAGTTTTCAAGGAACAACTTT
>NZ_LWBL02000086.1 GCF_001644195.2 Bacillus marinisedimentorum
ATAACCACTCAAAGGTTTTGTCCCGAACAGCCAACCCCTGGCTGTTCATTTTCATAAAAAGACAAATTCGGTTTTGCTTTATAGAAAAACAGATAACTTTCGCAGAACTTGATTTTCTCACTAAAAAAGCACCTATTTACTTCGCATTGTCATTACCGCCATCTTAATACCATAGTCAAAGCGCAGCACTCGGTACCATGTACCCGTGAGTGGAATTGCAGATGTATGCTGTCGGGATTATAAGTGACAACGACTTTGGACATGACACCGGTGGATTGGATCAATTGCTCAACTTTTTGTTTTTTGTCTTCCTGTGCAGCTGCCATTACATCATGGGCAAACATTTTTGATTCAGCAAGTTTGTCTAAAATTTTGCCGGCATCCTTCATAAGGACCTGGAATGCCTGGGCGGACTCGCTGAACAGTTCCGGGTCAACATCGGGATATTGCTGCCTGGCAGGTACTCCGCCGTAGAAAACCGGATATGGACTGTATATCGTCTGGCGACATGGGAAGGGACGTGGACAGACAGGATACATAGCAGCAGGATACTTCATGGCAAGCCTCCTTTTTTTAAGAGTCGATACTGCAGTATATGGAGAACGGCTCTTTTGTGCTGCATTTCTTGTGAAGTTGCTGTTGTTTTAAGTGTTTAGATACCTGGTAGGGGGTATGGATGATAGGATTAATATTTAAAAAAGACTTTAAATGTGATGAATTTGTGAAAAAACGAAGAATACATTTGACAATATACCCTACCGGGGGTATAGTAGTGTGCAGAGGTGATAAGAGATGACGGATGAAACAATCAATATTGAAATGCAGCCGGATAAAAAACCGGTGAAGCCTCACTCGGCTGAAGAAAAGGAAATGCTTGTCAACCGTCTTAAGAGAGTTGAAGGTCAGGTGCGCGGCATTCAAAAAATGATTGAAAACGACCGTTATTGTGTAGATATATTGGTTCAAATTTCAGCAATTGATGCTGCTCTTAAAAAAGTCGGCTTTCAGCTCCTTGAACGCCATACTCGCCATTGTGTGACTAACGCTGTCCAGTCAGGTAATGGTGATGAAGCGATCGATGAATTGATGAAGGTCACAAAACAGTTTACGAAATCTTAATTTGTGCAGGTGATGGTTATGGAACAACAAAAGATGAAACTTGATATCAGCGGAATGACATGTGCCGCCTGTTCGTCCAGAATCGAGAAAGTGTTGAATAAAATGGACGGGGTAAATGCCAATGTTAACCTGGCAATGGAAAATGCCACGGTCGAGTATGATGGTTCAAGTGTCAATCCCACTGATATCATTGAGAAAATAAATAAACTCGGCTACGGTGTGCAGCCTGAGAAAGTGGAATTGGATATTTACGGAATGACATGTGCTGCCTGCTCCTCGAGGATTGAAAAGGTTGTCGGGAAAATGGAAGGGATTAAAGGGGCAACCGTCAACCTTGCAACTGAATCAGCAACGATTGAATACCAGCCGGGACTTGTTTCCCTTGAGCATATCATGGATAAAGTCTCCAATCTCGGCTATGAAGCAAAGGTGAAGGAAGAGCGCGAGGATAAACAAAGTCATAAAGAGGAAGAAATTCATGCCAAGAAAGTGAAGCTTCTTATTTCTGCGCTTTTGTCGCTTCCGTTATTGTATACGATGATTGCCCATTTCCCGTGGGACCTCGGTATACCGGTTCCTGGGATTTTAATGAATCCATGGTTCCAGTTTGCACTAGCAACTCCGGTCCAATTTTACATCGGCTGGCAGTTTTATAAAGGCGCGTATAATGCTCTGCGCAACAAGAGTGCGAATATGGATGTCCTTGTCGCACTGGGAACGTCGGCAGCGTACTTCTACAGCGTTGTTGAAGGGATACGGTGGACGGTCAATCCTGATTATGAAGCGCATTTATATTTTGAAACAAGTGCAGTTTTGATTACGTTGATACTTGTAGGCAAGCTCTTTGAGGCTCTTGCAAAAGGACGTACAACCGCAGCTATTTCGAATCTGCTGAATCTTCAGGCCAAGGAAGCTACTGTCTTGAGAGATGGAGAAGAGCTGAAGATTCCGGTTGATCAGGTTGTCCTGGGTGATATACTTCTCGTGAAACCGGGTGATAAAATTCCGGTAGACGGTGTTGTGAAATCGGGCCGGTCGGCAGTTGATGAATCAATGATTACCGGTGAATCCATTCCGGTCAATAAGGGTGAGGGCGACCAGATGATCGGCGCCACCATCAATAAAAATGGAACATTGCAAATGGAAGCGACCAAGGTCGGAAAAGATACGGCTTTAGCGGGAATAATTCGAATCGTCGAGGAAGCCCAGGGTTCAAAAGCTCCGATTCAGCGCATGGCTGACGTCATTTCAGGCATTTTTGTCCCGATTGTCGTTGCCATTGCAATCGGCACATTTCTTGTGTGGTACTTCATTGTGTCGCCGGGTGATCTGCCGACAGCTCTTGAAGTGGCAATCGCAGTTCTGGTTATCGCCTGCCCATGCGCTCTCGGACTTGCCACCCCGACTTCCATTATGGTCGGAACAGGCAAGGGAGCGGAACAGGGAATTCTTTTTAAAGGCGGTGAACATCTTGAATCCGCACAAAGCATCAATGCGATCATTCTTGATAAAACCGGCACCATCACAAACGGGAAGCCGGTTGTGACTGATTATACCGCTGACGAAGAGACGCTCGCTTACCTATATGCCGCTGAAAGGGCATCCGAACACCCGCTGGCCGAAGCCATTGTGGAATATGCCAAAGAAAATGGAACCCAGCTGAAGGAGGCTGAAAGCTTTGAGGCGATTCCCGGACACGGGATTAAAGCTGTGGTAGACGGGAAAACAGTCTATGTAGGAACAAGGAAGATGATGAATGAAAACAGCATCTCCATAGATAAAGTCGAAGGAAACATGGCAGCATATGAACAAGACGGTAAAACCGCCATGTTGATCGCAGTCAATGGGAGCCTGAAAGGTATAGTGGCTGTCGCCGATACGGTGAAAGACCATGCAGCCGAAGCGATCAAACAGCTTCATGATCTTGACATTGCCGTCTATATGCTAACTGGTGATAACAGGCGGACAGCGCTTGCAATTGCTTCAGAAGTCGGAATCAGTGAAGATCAGGTGCTCGCAGAAGTCCTGCCTGAAGATAAAGCGGATATGGTCAAGCGCCTGCAAGGCGAAGGCAAAAAAGTGGCCATGGTCGGTGACGGAATCAATGACGCCCCGGCACTGGCGACCGCAGATATCGGCATCGCGATTGGCACAGGAACTGATGTGGCGATCGAAACAGCAGATGTCACGATTCTTGGCGGTGATTTGATGCTGCTGGCCAAAGCGGTCAAGCTGAGCCGCAAGACGATGAAAAATATCAAACAAAATCTGTTCTGGGCACTTGCCTACAATTCTGCAGGCATCCCTATCGCAGCCCTCGGCTTACTTGCCCCATGGGTAGCAGGTGCAGCCATGGCATTCAGTTCTGTTTCAGTAGTGTCTAACTCACTTCGATTGAAGAGAGTGAAGATATAAAACTTTTATTAAAGAGAGGATGACGTCAAATGACAACAAAAACATTAGATGTTAAAGGAATGACGTGCGGACATTGTGAAAAGGCAGTCAAAAACGCACTCCTTGAAATTGATGGAATCGCAAGCGTTGAAGTATCACTGGATACAGGGAAAGTAGATGTCCAGTTTGAAGACGGAAAAGTGACAGACGCACAAATGAAAGAAGCAATTGAAGACCAGGGTTACGATGTAGCGTAATGCTGCCAAACGGGCGGAAAGATACAATCTTTCCGCCCGTTTTCTATTATCGGTTTCTGTCATAATTTGATATGATAGGGATAATACATATAAAGTGGGAGTGGTGAGGTTGACGAAACACGGGGAGTACGCTTACCTGGAAATGCTGCAGCACGTGCTGGATCACGGCACCGAAAAAGGAGACCGGACTGGGACCGGAACGGTTTCAGTCTTTGGCTATCAAATGCGCTTTGACTTGAATGAAGGGTTCCCGCTCCTTACGACAAAACGGATTCCGTTTCGCCTGATTGCGAGTGAATTGCTGTGGTTCATAAAGGGAGATACGAATATCCGTTATTTGCTTGAGAACAGCAACAACATCTGGAATGAATGGGCTTTTAAAAATTGGGTGGAAAGTGATGAATACCGCGGTCCGGATATGACGGATTTTGGCCGGCGAAGCCTTGAAGATGAAGAATTTAACGCGATATATGTACAGGAAATGGACGCGTTCAAAGAGCGCATTCTCACAGACGATGATTTTGCGAAAACATATGGAGAGCTGGGGCCTGTGTATGGAAAACAGTGGCGGGCCTGGGAAACCGTCCGCGGCGAAACGATTGACCAGCTGAAGGATGTCATCGAACAGATCAAACAAAATCCGGACAGTCGCAGACATCTGGTAGTCGGTTACAACCCGGCTGATATCGAAACAATGGCACTGCCGCCGTGCCATAGCCTTTTCCAATTTTATGTGGCTGATGGAAAGTTGAGCTGCCAGCTGTATCAGCGCTCAGGGGATTTGTTTCTAGGCATTCCTTTTAATATCGCCAGTTACGCCCTGCTCACCGAACTGATTGCACATGAATGCGGCCTGGAGCCTGGCGAGTTTGTCCATACGATCGGTGACGCTCACATATATATAAATCATATAGAGCAGGTCAAGAAACAGCTTGCCCGTGAGCCGAAGCCGTTTCCGGAACTCAGAATAAGAGAAGACGTACGTTCTGTATTTGACGTTGAAATGGAAGATATCCGAATTGAAGGTTACGACCCTCATCCGGGTATCAAAGCACCTGTGGCAGTATAATTGAAAGCCTCTGCTGTGAAATGGCATTAGAAATTCAAGACAAGGCATCAGTGAAACACCCCTTGAAAAACCTTCATTTCTTTCGTTCTGTGAGGATTGAAAGAAATCC
>NZ_LWBL02000087.1 GCF_001644195.2 Bacillus marinisedimentorum
TGACTACAGCCAAGCGATTGTTCCACTATTGACATCTTTCTGGTCCACTTCTGTCATCAAATTGATCCACCGTTGCCATAGAGAGGTCCATTTGAGTAGTGCAGGAGGAAAGAGCTGCCCGTTTCGGACAAGAAAGCCACTTACTCCGTATATTAGAGCTAAAGCCTCCATTATCCTTTGAAGACAGCCATCGAACCTAGATCCCTTCGATGGCTGTGTTTATTATTTAAAGCTTTTTCCCTCTAATCTAGCTTCAATCATTAGAACAGCTTGTCGTACAAGTTCATCTTTGTCTAAATCCTCCTCTTTATCCGCTTCCAAACATAGGGGTAAAAGTAACTCAATTAGCTGTTCCATTACTTCTTCAGGAAGAAAATGATGAAAGAAATACTTGGCAATACGGTTCTCTATTTCTATAGGAATCATGAAGATCCCACCAATCCACGGCGTTCACGCATTGAAATATCCCCATCCACCATAATTTGATAGGAATCATGTACAATGCGATCAAGAATGGCGTCTGCCAGTGTGCCTTCACCAATCTTTTCATGCCATCCACGAGGATCAAACTGGGAACAGAATATAGTGGAGGCAGTTTGGTATCGGGACTCAATAATCTCTAGTAGATCTCTGGCTTCTGTTTCTTTTAGTGGAGTTAGGAGCCATTCATCAAGAATGAGTAAATCTACTTTTGTATATTTCTTAATTACCTTTCGGTAAATGCCTTCACCTCTAGCCACAGCCAACTCATCGAGTAAATCGGGAAGCCGAATGTATTGCACCTTATAAAACTGGCGACAAGCAGAGATTCCGAAAGCACATCCTAAGTAAGTCTTTCCATTACCTGATGCGCCTTTGATAATGATATTGTGTTTTTCCTGAATGTACCTTCCTGTCGATAATCTTAGGATTTGGGTTTTATCCAGTTTCCGATCTGTGTGGTATTCGATATCTTCGATACAAGCCTGGCTATCTCTGAAATCTGCACTCTTTATAAGGCGGTCAAGCTTGGCATTTTTCCGGCGTCCCCATTCAATATCCACAAGCATGGAGAAACGGTCCTCAAAAGACAAGTCCTGATATTCTGGGTTTTTCAATTGATCCATATATTGCTCAGCCATCGCAGTCATTCTCATATCATTTAGTTTGGATAAAGTGTTATCAGTTGTCATTACTTCTTACCTCCATAGTAGTCAGCGCCACGTGTAAAACCGTAGGGATTGGATTTCATTGCCTTCTGAGTATTCTCCTCATTAGTGCCTACAGGGATCTTATCCTGTCCGGTTTTAAGGATAGTTTGGATGCTTTTAAGTGTTGGCCTAGAGGTGTACGTTAACGCACGTTCACACGCTCTTTCCACACGATCAACCGAGTGTTGATCTGCGAGCTTAATTAACCCTAAACAGGATTTCAATGCTTGTTTTTCAACTCGGTAAGAAGCGAGAATACTATTGATAGTGGTCAAAGTATTAGGACCGGCCGTTTCTCCCCACTGACGTACATGTGGAGTGTCAAACTCGATATATTGCTTATGTTCTTTCGGCATATGATCTGACAATGTACTGAATTGTCCTGGTTTTCCCGTGAGTTTTTTGTGTGAAGCGATGCGTAACCCTTTGTAAAACACCTCTACAATGGTTCTGGTAGTCCGAATGTCAACCTGGTATTTAACATAATCATAGGGAACTGAGTAAAACATTTTATCCGCAACTATGTGATAATCATATTGTACGGTCGCAATCCGCCAGCTTGCGATTTCGTATGTTGAAGCAGGCAACGGTGTTAACGCGAAGTGTTCTTCTTCTTTAAATGCCGTATGTCTGCTTCCCTGCTTTTTTTGGAATGGCTTGTGATTAAATTCTTTCAGCTTTTCAAGAACCGCATTATTTAACTCTGTTAAACTGAAAAACTCTTGATTTCGAAGAGAGGCAATAATCCACGTTGAAATGTGACCTACTGTGCTCTCAGCACTTGCCTTATCCTTTGGGTGGCGCACGCGTGCTGGTACGATCGTTGTCTGATAGTGCTCGGCCATCTCCTGATATCCTGTATGGATGACGGGTTCATACTTCGAAGCTTTTACAACACCGGTTTTAAGGTTGTCAGGAACAATAACTCTAGGAACTCCCCCGTAAAATTGAAAAGCGTGAATATGAGCTGTGATCCACGATTCTGCGTTCATTGACAAAAAGCCTTCTACATATGCGTATTGACTGCACGGAAGGGCAGAAACAAAGATATACACTGGAATCTCTTCACCTGTAAGGTGGTCTTTTATAGACATAGTTTGTCCAGCCCAATCCACCTCAAGAAGCTCCCCAGGCTTACGTTTGATGCGCATTGTCGCTTTCGTTTTTCTAGCATAGTCGTGATAGACTCTGCAGAACTGTCTATAACTATATGGAATCTCCTCATTTGACCGGCAGCTGAGAGAATATTCCTCCCATAATAGCGTTAAATTGACCCCTGGCTTCGCTAGTTCTTTATGAATGTAGTCACCATCTGGCTTTCTTCTAAAATCCGTTGAAGTGTGCTTCTCAGGAAAAAGCAACTCTTGTAAAACCTGGTCAGTCGTGTTTTCTTCTAATGGCCAACTTACGTTACGCTCATTAGCTCTCTTAACCACCTCCCGTATTGTGGTCCTGGAATTCGAAGTACTTGAGGCAATGCCCCTTTGACTAATCCCCTGAGCGTGAAGCCTCAAGATTTCCCGATATTTAATCACAAAAAAACCTCCTAAATAATTGATGAGCACCATCAGGTGCATCTCAATTATATAGAAGGGTGGTCCTGCGCATGGCAGAGGTGGAACAATAACTTGTCAGGAGTGGGCCAAAAACATGGCAAGCTTGGAACAATTCAATGGCTATATTCAT
>NZ_LWBL02000088.1 GCF_001644195.2 Bacillus marinisedimentorum
AGCTGGATGACTCCCTCCTGGCTTTTTAATCCACAATGCAAATATTTTATAATTTCCTTAACCATAACAAAAATCAGAGCCGCAATGAGGCTCTGATTTCTACATGTCATTCACATACTTCTTGATGCGGGACGCATAGAGCTGGATATAGCCGGATAACTCTGATAAGAGCATCCCGGCGAGGATAAGGGCGCTTCCGATCCAGGCAGTACTTGTCAAGTGTTCTCCCGCCCAGGCAACACCTGCTATAGCCGCAAAAACCGGCTCCATAGTATAGATGATAGCAACCCGTGTCGGATTTGTATATTTTTGAAAAGCGGTTTGTGCTAGAAAAGCGAGGGCTGTCGCGAAAACAGACGTGATCAATAGTGAAAAAATCACTTCAGACTTGAAAATGAAGGCCGGCTGAAAGGCCCGCTGCCAATCTTCCCAGATCAATGCGGAAATAATGCTCAATCCCGCCACAGTGCTCAACTGAATACCTGTCAAAATGAAGGCTGAATATAAATTCGTATACCTGTCGGTCAAAATGATATGAAAAGCAAACGCAAATGCACAGAACAATACCAGTAAATCGCCGAGATTCATGCTCAAGCTGTCAGCCATTGTCAGCAGATAAAGGCCGGCGGTGGCGATTGAAACTCCGGCAACAGATGCAGGTTTCGGCTTTTCTTTCAGAACAAACAGCGCAAGTATAGGCACAAGCACAACATTCAACCCAGTAATGAACCCCGCTTTAGAGGATGCTGTATAAAGAAGACCGAACGTTTGGAATGCATAAGCTGAATGCAGCCAGATACCCAGGACGATTCCCGCTAAAATAATCGATTTATCAATTGTTTTCAACTGGCCTTTTTTGAATGCAAACACCCAGCCCCAAATAAAAAAAGCAGCAACCAGAAATCGGATTCCGTTATATGTAAAAGGTTCGAGCGTTTCAATAGCATTTTGGACCAATAAAAAGCCGACTCCCCATACGAATGCCACAAGGAGCAGGCTCAAATCAGCCATTGTTTGTTTTTTCATTAATTCCACTCATTTCAATTTTTTGATTATTATACATGATTTCAAAACTCCCGTCAGCATGTTTGCCTGAAAAAAGTTCAGCATAGTATCACATTAAAGCATGACCTTCTATATAGTGTATAAACATGTTGACGGGAGTGTGCATTTTATGGCCTGGATGGAAGTACTTGCCGCTCTGGCGGTTCTCTTTTTCATGATTTTTATCCGAACCCTAATGTTGAAACAGGTCTATCAGCCGCAGCAGGAAAATCCCCCTACAGCCACTCAAAAAGAGACGTGCCGCAATACGTCACGCAAAGACCCTTTTGATAATATATGAGCATTTAGCCGTGATAAGAAGCCTTTCAGTGCCCCTATCAATACAAATCTACTACAATTAAAAAGGGCCGAGTGCAGTCTCCTGCATTCGGCCAAACCAAGGGGTACATGCCCAGATCCCATAAGACCTGGTGCCTGCCTTTACTATACCGAAAAAATATGGGTAGATTGTGAAAGAACACGTCATTGTTATGTAATTCTTTCGCAGAATAACAATGAAAGGATTCGTGATAAATGAAAAAGACAGCAGCAGTTTTCGCCGCTATCATTATAATCGTGATTGCAGCTGTAATCATTCCAGTCAACGCCGTCCCCCCTAATGACACCCGCATCATATTGGATCACGACAGAAAGACATACATAGCACCACCTTGTTTCCAGAACGCAAACGCTTCAAATTTCCTTGAAGAAACTCAGCTAGAAAAAGCCCTCGAACTGGACGGTTATAAGCCAGAAGGAACTTGCACCAGCCAACAGCTAAAAACCGAAAAAACCTCCCTGTTTCAATGGGTTCTGCTGAAAACTGGACTGACAAAGGGAAAATGGGATTGGTAACGTAGAAATGCGGATGACACCTGCTTAGCGGTGTACGCATAAGCGGCGGCAACCGCAGGAAGGCGATCTTTTCTTCCCGAGGTGGCTAGCAAAAACTGGCCTGTTTATCCAAGTCGGGTATTGCAGAAAACCCATTTAAGGCTGAAAATCCAGCAGATTCACCTCCATTTTTTTTAAAAAGACAATCTAGTTTCTTTCATACTCACTTGTTTCACGCCGGATGACGGCTTTTTCACGCCATATCCGCTGTTTTACACGCCGTATCCGAGCAGTCTCAATGAGAGGGAAGCACTTTCGCGCGGAATGCCGTGCCTTTCGCGCCAAACTGCAAGCGTTTCACGCGCAATACCCATTATTTCACGCCAAAGAACCCGGCTTTCACGCTGGAGCGCATGTTTCGCGCCGTTCAGCCCGGTTTTCAAGCCATAACTCCTTGGTTTCATGCCCGAACCGATCTGCTTCGCGATTCGGTTTAAT
>NZ_LWBL02000089.1 GCF_001644195.2 Bacillus marinisedimentorum
GTGCCCTCGTGCGGGCGAATACCACTCGCTTTCCGCGGACGAACGCCCGAGCCTCCTCGTGAAAACCCACACTGCGGGATCTCGGATCGCCCGTTTTTCCGCAGGAGTCTCCTGGTATTCGCCCGCCCTTCACCGAAAAAGACTCTCCTTCACCTAACTCACCCTGGATAGGTGAAGGGCAATCTTCTTCATGTTTTGGCAAGCAGCCGTCAGTAACGCTTGTTCGCGTACATTTTCTTTTCCGCGCAAGCGACAATAACGCAGCCCATGCAGTTCTTTTGAATCTGCGAAGCTACGTTCCACTTTTTCTTTTCTCATTCGATAAATCCACTTGCCTTCATTAGAAAGGCGGTTCAACCGAACCTGCTCTTTCGAGCCTTCCCACACATGACGGGTAATCGTTTTCTGGAACTTCTTGTTTTGTGTACACTTCGTAAGAAGGGGACAATCCGCACAATTTTCAGGCTTTGATTTGTAATGCCGATATCCCTCACGATCGGTTGTCGCATAGCTTAAAACTTCCCCCTGCGGGCACACATAGACATCTCGTTCTTCATCATATGAATATTTCCATTTCGGAAGTAACCCCTTTTTTGACTGATACCTTCGATGAGCAATAACTCCAAATATTCCTCTCTCCATAATAAGCCCATGACATATTGGGTTCGTCAAATAACCGGAATCCAAACCTACTGCTTCCACGTTAAAGCCAAATCGTTCGATCTGACGATCCAACCGTTGTAAGTAAGGTCTGGAATCATGAATATTTCCTGGAGTCACATGAACATCAGTAATAATGTTATGTTTTAAATCTGTGGTGCGGTGATCAAGATAGAAGAAGCCTTCCGGCTTATTCTCCCGGTAGAGGTAACCACTCTCGCTATCCGTGTCACTGACCTTGATTTCTTTTTTCTTTTTCACCTCCTCCTTTTCTTTCAGAGGCTTTTTTCCATGATCTTCCCGATCTTTCCTTACTGCGTCTTCCAAATCTTCGATGTAGTCTGCCGTTTCTACTTCAACTTCTTGTTTCGTGAATTTCTTCTTATTGGCATTTGCTTTCAAGTGCGTGGAATCTGTGAATAACACACGCCCAGATACCATACGGTGGTTCATCGCTTGAAGTACAATTTCATCAAATATTTCTTGGAAGATATCCGTATCTTTGAAACGAGTACGACGATTCCAGCTGATGGTGGAATGATGTGGCACTGCGTCTGTAAGGTTCAACCCTAAGAACCAACGATAAGCAATATTAGTTTGAATTTGTCGTTCCAATTCGCGTTCGGAACGAACGCCATAGATATAACCAATGAACATCATTTTGAATAAAACAAGAGGATCCAGTGAAGGACGCCCATTGTCTTCCGAATAGTAAGGACGAACTTTTTCCGGAATGAAAGAAAAATCTATGTATTGGTCAATTTTACGGAGGAGATGATTTTCAGGGACAAGCTCATCAATTGTGACCATCTCAATTTCATTTTGTCGTTCTTTTTTGGATTGAAACATCAAATCACCTTTCGTAAATAAGTTATTACTATTGTAA
>NZ_LWBL02000090.1 GCF_001644195.2 Bacillus marinisedimentorum
AAAATCAACGCACTGCTTGCTTGCATGAAGTTATCCAGTTTTCAGGGAATGACCTCAAAAGTTATCCTTGCAATTCAGCGTAATCTCTGTATAATATATCTTGTTCCTTGTTGAACGTTTTATTTTACATAGAATGATTGCTGTTTGAATAGGAAGGTTCGGAATCATCACGAGATGATCGCGAACCCTCATAAATTGTCCGGTGGCAATGGCGGAGAGGATACACCCGTTCCCATCCCGAACACGGAAGTTAAGCTCTCCAGCGCCGATGGTAGTTGGGGGCCGTCCCCCTGCGAGAGTAGGACGCCGCCGGGCAATATTGAATATTGGAGGATTAGCTCAGCTGGGAGAGCACCTGCCTTACAAGCAGGGGGTCGGCAGTTCGATCCTGTCATCCTCCACCATGTGCCGGTCTAGCTCAATTGGTAGAGCAACTGACTTGTAATCAGTAGGTTGGGGGTTCAAGTCCTCTGGCCGGCACCATTTCGAGCCATTAGCTCAGTTGGTAGAGCATCTGACTTTTAATCAGAGGGTCGGAGGTTCGAGTCCTCCATGGCTCACCATTTTCATATTGCGGGTGTGGCGGAATTGGCAGACGCACTAGACTTAGGATCTAGCGCCTTTGGCGTGGGGGTTCAAGTCCCTCCACCCGCATTATATATTGCGGAAGTAGTTCAGTGGTAGAACACCACCTTGCCAAGGTGGGGGTCGCGGGTTCGAATCCCGTCTTCCGCTCCACCAATTTTACAGGCTTGCCGGGGTGGTGGAATTGGCAGACACACAGGACTTAAAATCCTGCGGTAGGTGACTACCGTGCCGGTTCGAGTCCGGCCCTCGGCACCATTAGCGCCCGTAGCTCAATTGGATAGAGCGTCTGACTACGGATCAGAAGGTTAGGGGTTCGACTCCTCTCGGGCGCGCCATAGAACTTCACATTATACCGGGAAGTGGCTCAGCTTGGTAGAGCACCTGGTTTGGGACCAGGGGGTCGCAGGTTCAAATCCTGTCTTCCCGACCATTTATATGGGGCCTTAGCTCAGCGACGAGCAAAACAACCCCGAATATGCTGCGGGTTGTCTCAACGCATTCACATCCTCGATTCCAGAGGAAGAGACAGGGACTTCACAACCTAAACTGTGAACACTAAATAACCATTATACTGGGGCCTTAGCTCAGCTGGGAGAGCGCCTGCTTTGCACGCAGGAGGTCAGCGGTTCGATCCCGCTAGGCTCCACCAATTTTTTTAGA
>NZ_LWBL02000091.1 GCF_001644195.2 Bacillus marinisedimentorum
CAATCGAGTAGGAGGGGGTGGCTAACCCCCGACCTCTCACACCACCGTACGTACGGTTCCGTATACGGCGGTTCCATTTAAGTCCAACGCCTTGATTGATATCGACCGAATAGACTCTTTAGCCCTTGGTTTGTCCAGTAATGGTCGCCAAGGGCTTTATGCAAGATTGGGCTATTGGCTATCCGCCAATACGCCTTCCTTGTGTTTGCCCATTCCCACGCTTTTCCCTTCTTTACTCCCAGTTTCATGAGGTTCTTATACTTGGTTTTGACTTTCTTCCATTCCTTCCACCGTATCATTCGCAACCTTCTCCGGGTCCAACCATCCAGGCTTTTCAATATGGATGGTGTTTCTGCCAACTGATAATAGCCCATCCAGCCCACCAGATATTCGTTTAGTTTCTTGATTCTATCTGTCATGTTCATGGACTTGCTTCGAGACGTCAGTTCCCGGATCCGTCGTTTGAAGCGTTTGATACTTTCTCTAGAAATCCGAATCTTTGGATTTTCTTTATGAAAGGTGAAAGAGAAGCCAAGGAATTTGCGTTTCCATGGGCGGTCTACCGCGCTTTTCTCTTCATTGACCTTCAGTTTCAGTTTCTTCTCGATAAAGGTCGTGATACTGTTCATCACTCGTTGACCTGCTCTTTTGGAGCGAACATAAATATTACAATCGTCCGCAAAGCGGACGAAGTGAAGTCCACGCTCTTCCAATTCTTTATCCAATTCATCCAGAACAATGTTAGAAAGGAGCGGACTTAACGGTCCACCTTGTGGGGTTCCTTCTATATTTGGCTGTACCAACCCATTTTCCATAATCCCTGCCTGTAGGTATTTACGAATTAACCTCAGAAGGTTGGGGTTCTGGATTCGATTGCTTAATGTTCGCATGAGCCTGTCGTGGTTCACTTTATCAAAGAATTTCTCTAGGTCGATGTCAATAACCCAGCGGTACCCTTGTTTGATGTATGTTCTCGCTTCCCGTACCGCATCGTGTCCTCTTTTGTTAGGACGGAATCCGTAACTATGTGTGGAGAACGTTGGGTCATATTCTTTGGTGAGAACTTGTGCAATGGCTTGCTGGATAAATCGGTCCAACACGGTTGGGATTCCCAGCTTTCTCTTCCCGCCG